>NZ_JBFAVI010000005.1:0-102004 GCF_040679695.1 Micromonospora sp. NPDC052213 | reverse complement strand
CGCCGCGACGGGCCAGCCCGGCCGGCCGGTCGGCCGCGGTGGGCCGCCGGCCCCCGCCCGGGCCGCCGGCATCGGCCCGGCCACCGGGTTCGGGGCGGCGGTGGTGGGCGCGGTCGTGTTCGCCGGGCTCGCGGCGGCCCTCGGCGGCGACCCCGTCCTGCCGGCCTTCCTCGGGCTGGCGGCGGTGGGGCTGGTGCTGGCCGTGGTCGACCTGGCCTGCCTGCGGCTGCCCGACCCGCTGGTGGGCGCGGCCGCGCTGGTCGTCGCCGTCGGCCTGACCGGCGCGGCGCTGCTGGCCGGTGCCCCGGGGCGGCTGCTCGGCGCGGTGGCGGGGGCCGCGCTCTGCTTCGTCGGGCACACGCTGCTGGCCCTGCTGCCCGGCTCGCGGCTGGGCTTCGGCGACGTGAAGCTCGCCGCCGTGCTGGGCCTGCCGCTCGGCTGGCTGGGCTGGTCGCCGCTGGCGCTCGGGCTGCTTCTGCCGCACCTGCTCAACGGCGTGGTGGTGCTCGCCCTGCTGGCTGCCGGCAGGGTGCGCCGGGACACCCCTCTCCCCCTCGGGCCGGCCCTCCTCACCGGCGCCTGGCTGGCCACCCTCACCACCTGACCCGCGCGTTCCCTCAGATGAGGCGGAGTTGGCGGTCTCGGGGGCGGCGGGGTTCGGCTTCGCCGAAGCGTTCGAAGAGGCCCGGGTCGATGGCGTCGAGGAACGGCGACGGGGAGCAGTCGCGCTCGTTGCCGTGCCGGCTGCGGCGGGCAGCGTGGGTGACGTACAGGCGGTCCTGGGCCCGGGTCAGCCCCACGAAGAAGAGCCGCCGCTCCTCGGCGATCGCGTCGTCGTCGGGCGTGCTGCCGGGCCAGCGCAGCGGGAGCAGCCCGTCCTCGGCGCCGACCAGGAAGACGACCGGGAACTCCAGCCCCTTCGCGGCGTGCAGGGTGAGCAGGGTGACCGCCTCGGCGCGCGGGTCGAGGGCGTCCACCTCCGCGCCGGTGGCGAGCTGGGACAGGAACAGCGGCAGGTCGTCGCCGCAGCGGCGGGCCAGCGGGGTGAGCAGGTCGACCGCCGCCCGGACGTCCTCCGGGCGTACCGCGCCGGCGCTGTCCAGCGTCGGCACGGCGAAGCGCTCCGCCAGCACCTGACCGGCCAGCCGGACGCGGGCGGCCAGCGAGCCGTCGAGCCCGTCGGCGTGCCGCAGCTCGCGGGCGATGGCCGCCACCCCCGGCCGGTCCCGCAGCCGGTCGTGCGAGCGCTTCTGCACCGGGATGTTGGCCCGCGCCAGCGCGTCCACGATCGGTGCGGCCTGCGCGTCCGTGCGGTAGAGCACGGCGATGTCGGAGAAGGAGAGCGAGGTCGACCGGCCGTCGATCCGCCCCGAGTCGAGCGACCGGTGGGAGAGCCCGCCGACCAGCTCGTCGATGGTGCGTACGACGAAGTCGGCCTCGTCGGCGACGGAGGCCGCGGGATAGCGGCCGACCAGCGGGGCCTCCGGGTCGAGCCGGGCCGGGTCGAGCCGGCGGCCCCGGACCAGCGACGACGGCGCGATCGCCTGCACCGCGGCGGCCAGGATGGGAGCCGAGGAGCGGTAGTTGCGGTTCAGCCGCACCAGCCGGGCGTCGGTGAAGTCCTGCGAGAAGCGCAGGAAGTAGCCGACGTCGGCGCCCCGGAAGGAGTAGATGGCCTGGTCCGGGTCGCCGATGGCGCAGAGGTTGCCGTCGGCGGGGCTGAGCAGGCGCAGCAGCTCGTACTGCACCTCGTCGACGTCCTGGTACTCGTCGACGAAGATCCACCGCCAGCGCTCCCGGTAGCGCTGCACCAGCTTCCGGTCGGCCCGCAGCAGCGCGACCGGCAGGGTGAGCAGCTCGTCCAGGTCGACCAGGCCCTGCTTGCGCAGCAGCGCCGCGTAGCCGGCGTCGTCGGCGCCGGTCTCGGCACGGGCCTCCGCCCGCTGGGCGTCGTCGGCGATCCGGAAGTCCGCCGGCAGGCCGACGGCGTCGGCGTTCTCCCGCAGGATGGTCAGCCCCAGCGAGTGGAAGGTGCCGACCGTGACGTCCTCGGCGACCGGCCCGAGCAGGCCGTCGAGACGGTGCCGCAGCTCCTCGGCGGCGCGCCGGGTGAACGTGATCGCCAGGCACTGCTCCGGGAAGACGTTCAACTCGGCGCAGAGGTAGGCGATCCGGTGGGTCAGCGTCCGGGTCTTGCCGGTGCCGGGCCCGGCGACGATGAGCAGCGGCCCGCCGGGCGCGGAGGCGGCCACCCGCTGCATCGCGTCCAGCCGGTCCAGCAGGCCGGTGCCGACCTCCTCCATGCCCGCGAGCATCGGCTCGAACGGCTCGTGCGGCGAGGGCGCCGGCGCGATCGGGGGCGGCGGCGTGGCCGGCGCGGCCTTGCGCTTCGGCTCGGCCCTGGCCACCGCCGGGCGCTTGGCCCGCGGCTTCGGCGCCGGCTCCGCGGGGGTGCGCTGCGCCGGCACGGGTACGTCGAAGAGCGTCTCCTGCGCCGTGCCGGTGCGCGCGCCCAGCTCGGCCGGGTCGAACAGGGTGATGACGCCGTACTCGCCGTCGTAGCCGGGGACCCGTCGGACGTCGCCCCGGCGCAGCCGGCCGATGCCCTCGGCGAGCAGTTCCCCGCCGACCCGGGCGATCTCGGCGAGCGGGGTGGTGGTGAGGATCTCCAGCTCCGGGCCGAGCGCGGCGAGCAGGTCGTTGAGCTTCCCCTCGACCTTCTTCGAGCGGGCGCCCACCTTGTTGATCTCGCCGAGGACCTCGGCCAGCGGCACGAGGTGGGTGACGTCCCTGGCGTGCGGGGGCCGGTGCCCCGCCGGACGGTCGGCCAGCTCCTCCACCCGGCTCAGCACGCCGACGGTCAGCGGCTTGTCGCACTCCGGGCAGCGCCCGCCGGCGGCCCGGGTCCGCTCCGGGGACCAGTTGACCCCGCAGAGCCGGTGCCCGTCCGCGTGGTACTTGCCCTCCTCGGGGAAGAACTCGATGGTCCCGGCCAGCCCGTCGCCGGTGCGCAGCGCGTCCCGGATGGCGAAGTAGTCCCGGGCGGTGGCGAAGACGGTGGCCTCCCGGGCCAGGGCGGGCGGCGAGTGGGCGTCCGAGTTCGACACGAGCTGGTAGCGGTCCAGGCTGCCGACCCGCCAGTTCATCTCGGGGTCGGAGGAGAGGCCGGTCTCCACCGCGAAGACGTGGTCGGCGAGGTCGGCGTAGCAGTCGGCGATCGCGTCGAAGCCGGACTTGGAGCCCAGCGCGGAGAACCACGGCGTCCAGATGTGCGCGGGCACCAGGTAGCCGTCGGCGCTGGCCTCGAGGGTGATCTCCAGCAGGTCCCGCGAGTCCAGGCCGAGGATCGGCCGGCCGTCCGAGCCGAGGTTGCCGATCCGCCCGAGCGCCGTGTTGAACCGGGCCACCGCGTCCAGGTCGGGCAGGTAGACGAGGTGGTGCACCTTGCGGGTGCGGTCGTCCCGCTTGTAGATCGTGGAGATCTCCACGCTGAGCATGAAGCGGACCGGGTCCGTCTCCGCCTCGCTGGCCAGCCGGGGCGGCAGCCGGCGGGCGACGTCCCGCTCCGCCTCCGGGCTGAGCCGGTGCAGGCCGGGCTCGGCGGGGTGCAGGGTCTCGCGCAGGTGGTCGTACCAGGCGGGGTGGGTGAAGTCGCCGGTGCCGAGCACGCCGATGCCCTTGCGCCGTGCCCACCAGCCCAGGTTGGGCAGGGTGAGGTCGCGGCTGCACGCGCGCGAATACTTCGAGTGGATGTGCAGATCCGCGACGAACGGCGGGAGGCCACCGGAGGGTGCGGCGCTGAACGGAGGCACGCCGCATCCTGTCACGAGCCCGTTGGTGCCCGTCATCCGCCACGCGCGGAGGTGAGGTGCGCAATCGGCGAGGGGCGGTGGGCGCGGCCGGAAACAGATCGAGCGGTGGTGTCGACCGTACCGACGGGCCTGAGCGTGTGAGGGGCATGACCAAGGAAGTCACCGATCCGGCGCCGAGCGACGCCAGCTACGCCGGTGTCGTCGAGGAGGCGTGGCCCCGGCACCTGCGGTACGTGCAGGCGCCCGAGGTGAACCCGCGCCCGCGGGTCAGGTGAGGTCAGGGTGCTCCGCCGGGCCAGGCGCCCGGCGGAGCGTCCCGCCCGGTTCAGGCGCTGCGCAACTCCACCAGGGTGACCTGGGGTTCGGCGCCGACGCGGACCGGCGGGCCCCAGAAGCCGGCGCCGTTGGTGACGTACACCTTGGTGCCGTCGACCTCGCCGAGGCCGGAGACCACCGGCTGCTGGAGCTTCACCAGGAGGTTGAACGGGACGATCTGGCCGCCGTGGGTGTGCCCCGAGAGTTGGAGGTCGACGCCGAACTTCGCCGCCTCCACTGCGGCCACCGGCTGGTGGGCGAGCAGCACCACGGGGCGGCTCGGGTCGCGGTCGCCGAGCGCCGCCGCGTAGTCCGCCGGGGCGGCCAGCCCGGTGCCGGCGGCGGTGACGTCGTTGACCCCGGCCAGGTCGAGCACGCCGCCCCGGGCCTGGATCTCCGTCCGCTCGTTCTGCATCACCCGCAGCCCGAGCCGGTCCAGCTCCTGCACCCACTCCTCGACGCCGGAGTAGTACTCGTGGTTGCCGGTGACGAAGTAGCTGCCGTGCCGGGAGCGCAGGCCGCGCAGCGGCTCGGCCGCCTCGCCCAGTTCGGCCACCGAGCCGTCGACCAGGTCGCCGACGACCGCGACGATGTCGGCGTCCAGGCGGTTGATCGCGGCGACGATCCGTTCGGTGTGGGCCCGGCCGCGCAGCGGGCCGAGGTGGATGTCGGAGACGGTGGCGATCCGCAGGCCGTCCATGCTCCGGGGGAGCTTGGCGAGCGGGATCTGCACCCGGTCGAGCCGCGGCGGGCCGAGCGCGGTGCGGATGCCGGACCCGGTGAGGCCCGTCGCGGTGAGCCCGGCGAAGATCGCCGCCCCGCGGGCGAGCAGCAACCGGCGGGCCGGGTCGTGGTCCGGCTGCGCGACCGCGCCGGCGGCCGGCGGATCGGCCGGCCCCGTCGCGCCGACCAGGGCGGGCTCGGGCGCGGCGGCGGTGGGCTCCGCGGCGGCGACCCGGCGGCGCAGCACCAGCCGGGCCACCAGCATCGGCACCTCCAGCGCCACGAGCAGCACCAGCAGGTAGAACATGACGGCGAGCCAGAGGTAGCCCGGCCACGCGAGCCAGTAGAGGCCCGCCTGCGTGCCGGCCATGGTCGCCGGTACGAGCAGCGCCAGCACCAGGGCGGTGATCCCGCCGATCCGCCGCCAACGCCCCGGGGTGGTGGTGTCGCGCACCAGCCGCTTCCAGAGGTAGAGGTGGATCAGGCCGGTGATCAGCGCCATGGTGGCCACGAAGGCCAGTGCCGCCAGCATGTGTGCGCCTCCCTCAGCCGCCCGCGAAGGGGGGCAGGACGTCGATCGTGGCCCCGGCCGGTAGCGGTGCCCGACGATCATGGCAGGTCACACCGTCGACGAGGAAGCTCGCCACCCGCAGCACGGCGGCGAGCCGCTCGCCGTGCCGCTCGGCGAGTTCCATGACGAGTTCGTCGAGGCAGCCGCCGCCGGGTGCGGTCTCCTCGGGCCGGCCGGCGGCGGCCCGCGCCCCGGCGAAGTAGCGAACGGTCAGTCGCGCCCCGGCGTCGACCGGGCGTGCCGGTGCTGCCACGGTCCCGTTTCCTTCGCGGACGTCGGCCGCCTCGGCGGCGGCCCGCTGTGCCGGTTCCGCCACGGTCAACCCCCGATCGCGGACATCGGCCGGGCCGGCTGGAGGAAGGCCGGGTCGTCGATGTCGTGCCCGGCCCGCTTGCCCCACATCGCCGTGCGCCAGCGCCGGGCCAGCTCGTCGTCGTCCGCCCCGGCCCGCAGCGCGCCGCGCAGGTCGGCCTCCTCGGTGGCGAAGAGGCAGGTGCGGACCTGCCCGTCGGCGGTGAGCCGGGTGCGGTCGCAGTCGCCGCAGAACGGCCGGGTGACGCTGGCGATCACGCCGACCCGCGCGGGGCCGCCGTCGACCAGCCAGGTCTCGGCCGGCGCCGCGCCGCGTTCCGTGGGGTCGGGGGCCAGGGCGAACTCCCGGCGTAGCGAGGCGAGGATCTCGTCGGCGGTGACCATGGTGGCGCGGTCCCAGCCGTGCTGGGCGTCCAGCGGCATCTGCTCGATGAACCGCAGCTCGTAGCCGTGCGTCAGGGCGAAGCGGAGCAGCGCCGGCACCTCGTCGTCGTTGATCCCGCGCATCAGCACCGCGTTGACCTTGACCGGGGTCAGCCCGGCGGCGGTGGCTCCGGCGAGCCCGGCCAGCACGTCGGGGAGGCGCCGGCGCCGGGTGAGCCGGGCGAACCGCTCCGGGTCCAGGGTGTCCAGCGAGACGTTCACCCGGTCCAGCCCGGCGGCGCGCAGCGCGGGGGCGAGCCGGTCCAGCCCGATGCCGTTGGTGGTCAGGGAGATCCGGGGACGCGGCTCCAGTGCCGCCACGGCGGCCACGATGCCGACCAGTCCGGGCCGGATCAGCGGCTCCCCGCCGGTGAACCGCACCTCGGTCACCCCGAGCCGCCGCACCGCGACCCCGACCAACCGGACGATCTCGTCGTCGTCGAGCAGTTGCGGGCCCGCCAGCCAGGGCAGCCCGTCGGCCGGCATGCAGTAGGTGCAGCGCAGGTTGCACTTGTCGGTCAGCGACACGCGCAGGTCCCGGGCGACGCGGCCGTACCGGTCGACGAGGACGCCGTCGGTCGGCGGGGCGGCGTTCACCCGTCGACGGTAGCGCGCACCAGCCCGGCCAGCGCCGACCGGGCGGTGCGGACGACCGCATCGCGGTACGCCCCGCCGAACAGGGCGGTGTGCACCAGCATCAGGTGGAGCTGGTGCAGCGGCACCCGCTCCCGCCACCCGTCGGCCGGCGGCCACGCCTCCGCGTACGCGGCGAGGATCCGGTCCAGGTGGGGCGCGCCGCCGAAGAGCGCCAACTGCGCCAGGTCCGTCTCCCGGTGCCCGCCGTGCGCCGCCGGGTCCACCAGCCAGGCCCGGTCGTCGGCCCCCCAGAGCACGTTGCCCGGCCAGAGGTCGCCGTGGACGCGGGCCGGCGGCTCGTCCCCGCCGAACTCGCCGATCCGGTCGACGACCTCCTCGACCAGCCCGGCCTCCGCGCCGGTCAGCGCGCCGCCGTCCACCGAGCGGCGCAGGTAGGGGACCAGCCGGCGCTCGGCGAACCAGCGCGACCACGGGCCGTCGTCCGGCGTGTTGTCCTGCGGGAGGGCCCCGATGAACCCGGCCCACTCGGCCCCGAAGGCCGGCGCGCCGGCCCGGTGCAGCCCCGCCAGTTCCCGGCCGAACCGTTCGGCCGCCTCGGGCGTCGGCTCGCCGGGCTCGACCCAGTCGAGTGCCAGCAGCTCCGGCAGCGCCACGACCACCTCCGGCACCGCGACCGCGCCCGCCTCGCGCAGCCAGCGCAGGCCGGCCGCCTCGGCGGCGAAGAAGCCCTCCGGCAGCGACCGGCCGGACCCCTCCGGCCAGGTCTTGGCGAAGACGGAGTGGCCGTCGTCCAGGGTCAGCCGGGAGGCGGCGCAGATGTCGCCGCCGGAGACGGGCGTCTCCCGGATCCGTTGGTGGGTCAGGAAGGTCGGCAGGTGCTCCGGGTGCGCCCGCAGGTACGCCAGATCCATCTGCGCAAGGTAACCCGTCAGTCGCCGGCACGGGCGGGTACCGGGGCGGGGCTGCGGTGCCGGGCGGCCAGCAGCGCCAGCGCCCCGGCGGCCTGGATCGCCGTGAGCACCACCAGGGCGGTGCGGAAGCCGGCCAGCCCGCCACCGCCGACGGTCCAGCACAGCGCGGCGACCGCGGGCGCGAGGGTTGTCGCGATCATCCGTACCGTGCCGCTGACCCCGCCGGCGGCGCCGGTCGACCCGGTGGGCGCCGCCGCCATGATCGCCGCGATGACCGGGGTGTTGAAGAGGCCGAACCCGATGCCGACCACCGCGACCTGCCATCCGACGTGCACCAGACCGGCGTCGGCCGGGAGCGTCACCGGCAGCAGCGTCGCGCCGGCGACCAGCGCGGCGCCCAGTGCCGCCGCGGGCAGCGCGCCGATCCGGTCGGCGAGCCAGCCGGCGGCCGGCGAGGCGACCGTCATGGCGCCGATGTTGACCAGCAGCAGCATCCCGGTGACCTCCGGGCCCTCGTGCAGGACGTCGGCGAGGAGGTACGGCAGGAGGAAGGCCGTCAGCGCGACGTTGAAGCACACCAGGAACAGCCCGAGGACGGTGAACCCGAAGCGGCGACCGCGTACCAGCGCGATGACCGGTCCTGAGGCGGGCAGCCGGGCCCAGGTCAGGCCGAGTACCACGGCGAGCGCGCCGAGCCCGGCGGCCACCGCCGGCCGCGCCGTGATCTCGTCGACCGCGACGAGCACCGCGGCGACCGTGCCGCCCAGCAGCACCACCTCGCGAAGCAGCGGCAGACCGGGGGCGGGCAGTCCCCGGCCGTCGCGGGGAAACGCCCGCAGGCCCAACCAGAGCGCGACCGCCACGAGGGGGAGCTTCAGCAGGAACACCGCGCGCCAGCCGAGGGCGCCGGCGACCAGCCCGCCGAGCGACGCGCCGGCCATCCCGCCGACGGTCATGATGGTCACCACCGTGCTGATCGCGCGGGCCCGCTGGTCCGCCCGCACGGCCGTGGCGATCACCGGCAGGTAGACCGCCAGGGTGAGCCCGCCGGTGACGCCCTGGAGCAGGCGTACGGCCAGCAGCACCCACATCGCCGGTGCGAGGGCGGCGAGCACGCTGGTGATCCCGATGCCGACCATGGACACGACGAAGATCAGTCGGGGGTCGGCCTGGTCGGCCCAGCGGCCGGCCGGGATGGAGATCGCGGCCATCGGGAGCGCGTACGCCAGCAACACCCAGGTGGTGGCCGCCGGGTCGGCTCCCAGCTCGGAGCCGATCGAGGGCAGCACCACGCCGGCGATGCTCAGCTCGGAGGTCACCGCGAGCATGGCGAGGGCCACGGCGGCGACCGGGGCCCAGCGGGTGCGGACGACGGGTGGCTGCTGCTGCGGCGCGTGTGTGGCGGTCATGGGCGCCGACGGTAGGGACGCGGACGTCCGCCGGGCATCTGTCGAACGACCGTACCGGCCACCGGGGCCGCGGCCCGGATCGTGACCGGTCGGTTGACAGATGGCGGGGCGCCGCCGGCTGCCTAGCGTGGTCGGCACACACCCGATCGACCTGGGAGAACATCCATGACCACGCAGCAGTTGCGTCTCGCCGTCATCGTGGCCAGCACCCGGGAGGGGCGCTTCGGCCCGGTGGTGGCCACCTGGTTCGTCGACCAGGCGCGCCAGCACGGCGGCTTCGACGTCGACGTGATCGACCTGGCCGAGGTCGACCTGCCGGCGACGCTCACCGCGTTCGGCGCGCCGCAGCCGGCGGTGGTCGCCGCGCTCGCGCCGCGGCTGGCCGCCGCCGACGCCTTCGTGGTGGTCACGCCGGAGTACAACCACAGCTACCCGGCCTCGATCAAGGCCGCGATCGACTGGTACCGCGACGAGTGGCGCGCGAAGCCGGTGGGCTTCGTCTCCTACGGCGGGGTCTCCGGCGGCCTGCGCGCCGTGGAGCACCTGCGGCAGGTCTTCGCCGAGGTACACGCCACGACCGTGCGGGACACGGTCAGCTTCCACGGCTGCTGGGACAGGTTCGACGAGTCCGGGACGCCGGTGGAGCCGCAGGGCTGCAACAACGCCGCCAAGACCGTCCTGGACCAGCTCGGCTGGTGGGGCCGGGCGCTGCGGGAGGCCCGCGAGCGCGCCCCGTACGCGGCCTGACCCTCGCCCGGGTGCGCGCCGAGGGCGTACGCGGGGTGCCGGTGTTCCGGATCGCCGGCCGTACGCTCAACGGCGCGCTGTCGGAGGAGACGCTTCACCAGGCGATGAGCGCGACGATGGCCGCGTAGCCTTGACTCCCGTGCTGCACGGCCGGACCGAGGAGATCGCCCGGATCGATGCCCTGCTCGGGCAGGTTCGGTCCGGGCGCAGCGGGGTGCTCGTCCTGCGCGGTGAGGCCGGGATCGGCAAGTCCGCGCTGCTCGACCACGCCGCGCACCTGGCCGGCGACATGCGGGTGCTGCGCACCGACGGGATCGAGTCGGAGGCGGGCTTCCCCTACGCCGGGCTGCACCTGCTGCTCGGCCGGGAGACCGACCGGCTGGACGCCCTGCCCGCCCCCCAAGCCCGGGCGCTGCGGGCGGCGCTCGGCCAGGAGGCCGGCGGCGACACGAACCGGTTCCTGGTCGGGCTGGCCGTGCTGACCCTGCTGGCCGAGTTGGCCGAGGAACGCCCGCTGCTCTGCCTGGTCGACGACGCGCACTGGCTCGACGCGGCCTCGGCGGAGGCGCTGCTCTTCGCCGTGCGTCGGCTTGACGCCGAGGCGATCGCGGTGGTCGTCGCGGTCCGCGCCGACGAGCCGTCCCCGTTCGACCCGGTCGGCCTGCCGGAGCTGCCGATCGGGCCGCTGGACGAGGCGGCGGCCGCCGCCCTGGTCGCGCAACGGCCGGAGCCGGTGCCCGGCTACCTCCGGTCGGACCTGCTCACCGAGGCGCAGGGCAACCCGCTCGCCCTGCTGGAACTGCCCCTGGACGGCGAGCCGCGGCGCGTGCCGTCCTCGCGTTACCAGCGGCTTCACCAGGTCTTCGCCGAGCGGGTGCGGCGGCTGCCCGAGGCGACCCGGCGGCTGCTCGGCGTCGCCGCCGACGCGTCCACCGCCGACGCCGCCGTGGTGCTCCCGGCCGCCGAACGCCTCGGCTGCACCCGGGACGACCTGACCCCCGCCGAGCAGGCGCAGCTCGTGCGGCTGGTGGAGGGCCGGCTGGTGTTCCGGCACCCGCTGGTGCGTACGGCGCTGCGGGAGACCGCGGAAGCCGGCAGCCGGATGGCGGCGCACGAGGCGCTCGCGGCGGTCTACGCGGCCCGGGGCGACGTCTGCTCGTACGCCTGGCACCGGTCGGCGATGGCCATCGGCCCGGACGAGGAGGCGGCGCAGGCCCTGGAGGCCGCCGCCCGGAGCGGGTCGCCCCGGGTGAGCGCGGCGGTCTCGGCGATGTGCGAGCGGGCCGCCGCGCTCACCGCGGACCGGGCCCGGCGCGGGCAACGGCTGACCACGGCGGCGGAGGCGGCCGCCGACGCCGGCCAGCTGGATCGGGCCGCGGCGCTGGCCGACCAGGCCGCCGACTACGTCACCGATCCCGTGCAACTGGCCGACATCGCCCTGGTCCGCGCCACCGTGCTGGACTCGCGGGACCGCCCGAAGGAGGCCCACCGCCTGCTCTCCGACGCCGCCGTGGCGGTGGCCTCCCTCGACCCGCGCCGGGCCGGTCACCTGCTCTTCCGCGCCGGCCGGGCGGCCGCCAACGCGGGCGACTTCGGCGCGCTGGACCGCACCGCCGCCCGGGCCGAGGAGTTGGGCGTGCCCAGCGCACACCTCGTCAGCGCGCTGTCCCGGGTCTTCGCCGCGCAGAACGCCCTCTCCGACGCCTCGGTCGGGCCGCTGCGGGTGCTGGTCGAGGAGACGACCGGCTGCGCGCAGCACCTGGAGCTGCTCGACATCGGGTGGTGGCACCTGATGCTGGCCGACCTCGACAGCGCGCACGACATCGCGGCGCGACTGGCCGACACGGCCCGTCAGCAGGGCGCCGCCGGCCTGCTCGCCTCGGTGCTCCCGCTGCTCGCCCGCACCCAGCTCATGTCCGGCTGGCACGACGACGCGGAGGCCAACGCCACGGAGGGCCTGCGGATCGCGGCGGACACCGGGCAGCGCCGGCACGCGGTCTACCTGAACACCGTGCTGGCCGCCCTGGCCGCCGTCCGGGGTGACGAAGAGCGGTGCGTCGAGCTGACCGCGGAACCGATAGCGCGGGGCGTGACGCCGGGCAACGTCCACGCGGCGGGCGCGCTGAGCCTGCTGGACCTGGGCCTCGGCCGGTACGAGGCGGCCTACGGCCGGCTCTCCGGGATGCTGGCAGCGCGACACCGTGGCGGCGCGATGGCCAGCCTTCCCGACCTGGTGGAGGCCGCGGTACGGGTGAATCGGCCGGCGGACGGGCTCCCCGCTGCCCGGCAGTACGCCGAATGGGCCGCGCACGTCCGCCAGCCGTGGACGCGGGCGGTCGCGCTGCGGTGCCAGGCACTGCTGGACGGCAACGCCGACGACCGGTACGCCCAGGCGGTGGCGCTGCACCGGCAGGGCGGCCCACCGTTCGAACGGGCCCGCACCGAGCTGCTCCACGGCGAGTGGTTGCGCCGGGCGCGCCGGATCAGCGAGGCGCGGATCGTGCTGCACTCGGCGCTGGAGATCTTCGACCGGCTCCGGGCCCGGCCCTGGAGCGCGCGGGCGCGTGCCGAACTGCGCGCCGCCGGGGAGAGCGTCCGGGCCGCCGACACGGGTGCCGTGCAGCGGTTGACGCCACAGGAACACCAGGTGGTGCAGCTGGCCGCCCGAGGGCTGAGCAACCGGGAGATCGGCGCACAGCTCTTCCTGAGCCCACGCACGGTCGGCTACCACCTCTACAAGGCGTACCCCAAGCTGGGCGTCGGCTCCCGCAGCGAGCTGGCGTCCCTGGTGGCGGACCAGCCCGACCCGCGTCGGGGCGTGAGCGCCTGAGCTGGTGCGACACGCTCCGTGTCTGTGGATAACCCGCGTGTCGTCCACAGGGGCTGCCGGCGGCTTCGCCCGCGCCGCAGGCTCCTGCCATGACCTCGACCGACCGCCCCCGGCTCGCCGTCCGTTCCCCTGCCGACCTCATCGCCGCCGTGCCCTACCTGCTCGGCTTCCACCCGGCCGACAGCGTGGTCGTGGTGGCCATGCGGGGCCGTCGGATCACCTTCGCCGCCCGGGCCGACCTGCCCGGCCTGGCAGATCCGCGCGATCCCGCCCGGCACCTCGCCGGCGTCATCGTCCGGCAGGGCGCCGAGACCACCACCGTCCTGGGTTACGGCCCGGCCGCCCGGGTCACCCCCGCCGTCGACGCCGTGCGCGCCGCGCTGGCCGTGGCCGGTCTCCCCGTGCTGGACGCCCTCCGTGTCACCGAGGGCCGTTACTGGTCGTACGTCTGCACGGAGCCGGAGTGCTGCCCGCCCGACGGCATCCGCTTCGACGCCGGCGCGAGCGAGGTCAGCGCGGCAGCCGTCTTCGCCGGCCAGGTCGCCCTGCCCGACCGGGCCGCCCTCGTCGCACAGGTCGCTCCGGTCGACGGCCCGGGCCGGGTGGCGATGCGCCGGGCCGCCGCCCGCGCCGAGCGACGCCTGGTGGCGCTGCTCGACAAGGCGCCCCCGGCGGAGCTGCGCGACGGGTCTGCGGTCCGGGCCGCCGGGGCGGCGGCGGTACGCGGCGCGCTGCGCCGACACCGGCGGGGGCAGCGGCTCGGCGACGACGAGGTGGCCTGGCTGAGCCTGCTGCTGACCCACGTACCGGTCCGCGACCACGCGTGGGGGCGCACCGACGGGCGGGACGAGGACATCGCGCTCTGGACCGACGTGCTGCGCCGGGCCGAGCCGGAGCTGATCGCCGCGCCGGCGGCGCTGCTGGCGTTCGCGGCCTGGCGGGCGGGGCAGGGGGCGCTGGCGGCGGTCGCCCTGGAACGGTGCCTGGCCGAGCATCCCGGCTACCCGCTGGCGCTGCTCCTCGACGACCTGCTGAGGCGGGGCGTGCCGCCGTCCGAGTTGGACGGGTGGCCGGCCGGCGCCATGCCGGGCGTCGTACGCCACCGGCGCAGCCGTCGTGGCCCCCGATGATCCCTCAGTGGTCGGCTCCGGAAGTTGGTCCCGACCTTGCCTGGGGCAGCGGGTCCGGGCGTTCACGGGGATTCTGGAGGGCGTCGACAACGACCGCGCAGCTCACGCGAGTTCGTGCCGAGTTCCGTCGGCGACGGCGTGGAGCTTGTCGGGGTTGGCCACGTTGTGGATGGTCGAGATGCGGCCCTCCGGGTCGAAGTCGAAGGTCAGCGTGGCGACCACGCGGTCCGGGCCGCGGAAGACCACGCCCGGGCCGCCGTTGATCCAGGTGATCTCTGCCCGCATCTGCCCGGGCTCGACGCCCTGGTAGGGCACGGTGCCGAGCGCGGCGAACCAACGGGCCACGGTCTCCAGGCCGACGACCGGCTTGAGGGCCTGGCGGACCTTGCCGCCGCCATCGGTCCACAGCGTCACGTCCGGGGAGAGTAACTCCATGAGGGTGTTGATGTCGCCGCCCGCCGTCGCTGCGAAGAAGCGTTCGGTGACCTCGCGTTGGCGGGCGCGGTCGGCGGTGAAACGGGGCCGGCGGGCCTGGACGTGCTCGCGGGCGCGGTGCGCGGCCTGCCGGACCGCCGTCTCCGAACGTTCCACCGCCTTTGCGATCTCCGCGTAGCTGAAGGCGAAGACCTCCTTCAGCACGAAGACCGCGCGCTCCAGGGGGCTCAGCGTCTCCAGGACCACCAGCAGGGCCATGGAGACGGAGTCCGCCGTGGCGACGCCGTCGGCGGTGTCCGGGCCGGTGAGGATCGGCTCGGGGAGCCATGGCCCGACGTAGGTCTCGCGCTGGTGGCGGGTCGAACGAAGCCGCTCCATCGCCAGGTTGGAGACGATCCGGGTCAGATAGGCCTTGGGGTCGGCGACCTGGGAACGGTCGGCCGCCGACCACTTGAGCCAGGCGTCCTGGACCAGGTCCTCGGCGTCGGCGGCGGTGCCGAGGATGCGGTAGGCGACGGAGAAGAGCAGGGTGCGGTACTGCTGGAAGGCGAGCTGGTCGGGGCCGGCCTGCTGCGGCTGGGTCACTTGGCGCTCCGGATCCGGGTGTAGCGGCCGCCGTGCGGCCAGAACGCGCCCGAGGCGGGCATCTTCTTCATGCGGGCGAAGGTCGGCCACGGCGCGGCGGTGACCGCCTCCTTGTACTTCGCGGCCCGCTTGCCGGTGAGCACGATCCGGCGCGGGCTGTCGTCAGGGTGGGTGAACTGCACGACGGCGTCGTTCCGGCCCAGGCTGACGGGGGTGTGGTAGTAGCCGAAGCGGAAGGGCTTGGGCTCCTTGCCGGCCAGCACCCGCAGGATCGAGAGGGCCGCGTGCACGCCGGTGGGCATGCCGCCCTGGCAGGTCCCGTGCATCACGCCGTAGCCCTGGCGGATCGCCGCCGCGTCGCCCACGGCGTAGACGTCCGGGTGGGAGACCGAGCGCAGCGCGCTGTCGGTGACCACGCGGCCGCGCTCGTCGACGGTCAGGCCCGCGGCGGCAGCCAGCGGCGAGACGCGGGTGCCGCTGGTCCACAGCACCGCGGCCGCCGGGATGCCGGAGCCGTCCGCGAGCTCGACGCTGTCCGCCAGCACCTTGGCCACCTCGACGCCGCTGCGTACCCGCACGCCGAACCGGGCGAGCGCCGCGTTCAGGTAGGCCTTGGCCTTCGGGTGCATGCTCGCACCCGGCTCCTGCCGGCCCAGCAGCACCACCTGGAGCTCCGGGTGCCGCTCGGCGATCTCCGCGGCGGCCTCGACGCCGGTGAGGCCGCTGCCGCCGACCACGACGGTCCCGCCGTCGAGCCGGGTCAGCCGGTCGGCGAGGAGGGCGGCGTCCTCCGGGCTGTTGAGGGTGTAGGCGTGGTCGTCCACGCCGGGGACGGCGACGGTGTCCGCGATGCTGCCCAGGCCGAAGACCAGGGTGTCGTAGCGCAGGACCCGGTCGTCGTCGATCCGGACGGTCTTCGCCTCGGCGTCCACGGCGGTGACCCAGCCGCGGACGAAGCCGGCGCCGGTGCCGTCCAGCAGCTCCGGGATGTTCATCTCGGCCGTCTCCTGGCCGGTGGCAGTCATGTGCAGTCGGAGCCGTTCGGTGAAGGTGTCGTAGGCGTTGACCAGCGTCACTCGCAAGTTCCCACGCTTCCTGGTGCGTGCCGCGAGCTGGATCGCGGCGGCGAGCCCGGCGTAGCCGGCGCCCAGGACCAGGACCTCGTGCCGCTGCGCTGTTGTCGCGTTCATCGCTCTGCTGTCTCTTTCGTGTCGGTCGTTCCCGCCGTGCGGACGACCACCAGACGCAAGCTGCCGTCCCGTTCGTGACATGGGGTTTGATATGACCCACGTCACCTTGCGAAGAGAAGCGGATGCGCGGCACCAGCACTCCGAGCACCGCGACGCGCAGCATTCAATCATGATCGACTGGCTTCGCGCGGAAACTGACGGAACAGCAGGAGTCGCAGGTCAGCGGCAGGCCTGGTGCTTCCACGCCGCCCGCGAGCACGACCACACCTACACCACCACCACCGGCCGGCGGAACTACGCCCTCACCACTTGCGTGGCGCCCCCGGGTCATCCCCCGCCAGGGAGCCGCCGGTTCAGCCAGGAGAGCAGGACCTGCTCGTACTGCGGGCTGACGCCGGCCAGGTCGTCGGCCTCGTGCAGAGTGGGCGCGTGGTCGCAGCCGGTCAGCCGGGCGACGGTCAGCTCGGCGGCGCGGGCGGCCCGGCGCCACACCGCCAGACTCTCCTCGATCGGCGTCCAGGCGTCGGTCTCGCCGTAGCAGAGCAGCACCGGGCAGGACAGCTCCGCGAAGACCGGCTCCGGGTCGAAGTCCATGTCGGCCCAGGCACCCGGCTCCGGCACTTCACGCGGCAGGAACACCAGCGGAAACCAGGGCCGCTCGACGGCCGCGTCCAGCTCCGCCTGGGCGACCGAGCGGGGCAGCCCGCCGCGCAGGTACGTCTCCGTGACCCGACGCAGCCGGCTCAGGTGGGCGAGGTCGGCGTCGCCGTACCCGTGGCGGCGAAGCTGCTCGGCGGTGGCGTACCGCATCTGCCGGGCGGGGCTGACGCCGCTGCACCCGACGAGCACGAGGAAGTCGACCCGGTGCCGGCTGGCGGTCAACGCGGCCGCCCATGCCCCCTGGCTGAACCCCCACAGCCCGACGGGGGCGTCGCCGACCTGCCGGCGCAACACGTCGAGGGCTGCCGCCGCGTCGTCGGCCTGGGCGGTCAGCGGCACGTCGTGACCGTCGACCCGGGGGCGCCGGTCGTAGCGCAGCACGGCGATGCCGGCCGGTGGCAGCAGCCGGGCCAGGTGCTCGTAGAGGAAGTGGGACCGCGTGCCGGCGTGGGAGCCGTGCAGCACGGCGAGGGCTCCCCGGGCCGGCCCGGCCGGAAGGTCCAGGATGGCCGGAAGCTGCTGCTCGCCGACGCCCAGCTTCACGCCGGGCAGTCAACCACGGACCGGCCGCGTCCGTCTCGCCCGTCGTGCCCCGCCCGGAGCGGCAGCATGCCGACAGGACGTCGTGCGGCCGGCCGCCACACCGTTTCGTCCCGGCGACGACGGTCTCGGTTCGCCCCGTGCCGAGACGTCGCGTGCGGGGGCGGTCAGGCCCGTTCGGCGACCCGAGCGACGAATGCGCGCCACGCCGCCGGCCCGAAGGTGAGGGCCGGGCCGGCCGGGTCCTTCGAGTCGCGTACGGCGACGACGCCAGGAAGGTTGTCGGCGACCTCGACGCACGCGCCACCGTTCGAGCTGCTGCGGGTGCTCTTGCGCCACCGCGCGCCGGTCAGGTCATCCATGATCGCGCTCTCAGAAGGTCGACGGTCTGGTCTCGCGGCAGCGCGACCGATCTCACGGTATCCCAGACGGCCCAGAGCGGAGCAACGTCATTCGTGATGCGACCGGCGGCTTGGTCGTCCAGGTAGCCGACGTCGCCGTCAGGCGTGCTGGCAATGATGAAGGGTCCGGCCTGGCCGGGGTGCAGCCCAGCGCGAAGGGGAAGCACATGGACCATGACGTTCGGACGCCGGGCAAGTTCGATCAGGTGATCCAGTTGCGGTTGCATGACCTCGGGTTCCCCTCGCCGGAGCGCAGCCTCGTCGATCACGAAGACCAGGAGGGGAGGACGCGGGCGATCGAGCACGGCGGCCTGCCGGCGTAGCCGGGTGTCGACATGCGCTTCCGCGTCGGCGTTCAAAGGGCCGCTGGTGAGAACGGCACGGGCGTAGTCCTCGGTTTGCAGAAGGCCCGGGAGAACGGCCGACTCGAACCATCGCAGCCCTGACGCTTCGCGCTCAATCTCTGTCCACGGCCTGAACCAGGCCGGCTCGCGGCGCTTCAGGGCGTCCGGCCAAAGCTCCTCTATGTCCTTGTTCAGGATCTCGGCGACGCGGGCACGGTGACGGGTCTGCGGAATTCGTCCCTGGCTCACCCACCGCGCCGCCGTCTTCGGGTCAACGCCGACTTGAGCTGCAAGGCTCTCGGCAGTCTCACCGGCCTTCGCCATCGCTATCTGTACCGCCCGGTTCATCCCCATCCCTCACTCGAACGTCCCGAATGATTCCGGTACAGACTGCTACGCGGTGTCACTGTCTGGCAACCCTCGGCAAGGTGCTGTGTAGACGGCGCGAGCCGGTGGAGGCACCCGAAGCCCGCCGGTCGTGCCGGCGAGGGGGCCGCCGCCGGGCGAGCATCCGTGGCGGCCCCCTCCTCCAGCCGACGGACGAAGGGAAAGACGGTGAGCCCGCGAGAGATCACCTCCGGCGACGTCCTGTGCCTGACCCGATCCGCGAGCCCGCAGTTCGTCCGCCCGATCACCGTGCGGGTGATCCGTGTCCTGACCGACTGGCACACGTACCACGGATGGTGCTGGATCGACGTCTACGAGCTGAACGCGCGCGGCGACGCCGTGGACCGGCGCTCGCTGTACGTGCGGTGCGAGGGGGTGCGTTGGCGTACGACGCTCCCGGCCGCTGCCCCGGCCCGCCGCCCGATCTCCCGCGTGCAGGTGACGGCGTGAGTCGGCGGCGCCCCGAGCACCTGCCCACCCGGCCCACCTGGCGCTGCGCGGCCTGTGGGATCGCCTGGCCGTGTTCCGCCGCGAAGTTGCGGCTGCTCGCCGAGTACCGGACGGACCGGGCGGGCCTGCTGGTTCACCTGGCGACCCTCCAGGCGGAGGCGGGTGAACAGCTCGCGGCGTCGGACCGCGCCCCGGCACCGGGCGACCTGACCGAGCGCTTCACCGGGTGGGCGCGGGCCCGCGGTTAGCCGGTACGCGGGTGGTCTCATGGACGGGGCAGCTCGACACGCCTTCCACCGCCCCCCGGACACGGGCATCCGCCGAAGGATGTAGCGGACGTTCGTCCCGCGGGGCGCTGGACAACCGGCCCGTGCTCTGGGCGCAGCTCGCCCTCGGGATCGGCCTGTTCGTGCTCAGCTTCCGCTACGACGGCAAGCGGCCCCGGCGCAGCGGCGGGGTGCTGCGCTGGCGGGACCGGGCCACGGCCGGCGACTCCTCGCCGCGCTGGCTGGTCGGCCTGGCGCTGCTCGCGGCGCTCGCCGAGGTGGCGACGATGCTGCCGTACCTCGGCGCGGTCGGCCTGCTGACCACCTCGGGGCTCGGCGCGGGGGCGGTGGTGGGGCTGCTCGCCGCCTACTGCCTGGTGATGGTGCTGCCGGCGGTGCTGCTGCTGGCGGCCCGGGTGGCCGGGCCGAGGCTGGTCGAGCCGCTGCTGGCCCGCCTCAACGCCTGGATCGTGCGGACCTCCGGCAGCATGCTGGGCTGGGTCCTCGGCATTGCCGGCTTCCTGCTGGCCCGGGACGCCGCCGCCCGGTTGGAACTGCTCGGCACGTGGATCAGGCTGTGATCCGGCGGGGGTGGGCGTAGACGTTCATCGTCCGGTCGCGCAGGAAGCCCACCAGGGTCAGCCCCGCCTCCTCGGCCAGGTCCGCCGCCAGGCTGCTCGGCGCGGAGACCGCCGCGAGCAGCGGCACGCCGGCCATCCACGCCTTCTGGGTCAGCTCGAAGCTCGCCCGCCCGGAGACCAGCAGCACGTGCCCGGCCAGCGGCAGCCGCCGCTCGCGGACCGCCCAACCGATCACCTTGTCGACCGCGTTGTGCCGGCCGACGTCCTCGCGCAGCACGACCAGCTCGCCGTCCGCCGTGAACAGGGCCGCCGCGTGCAGCCCGCCCGTGCGGTCGAAACCGCGCTGCGCCGCCCGCAGCCGGTCCGGCAGCTCGGCCAGGACCGCCGCCGGCACGGTCAGCGGGTCGTCACCCACCGCGAAGACGGACCGGGTACGCACGGCGTCGATGCTCGCCTTGCCGCACACCCCGCAGGAGCTGGTGGTGTAGAAGTTCCGGGCCGGGTCGGTGGCGGGCTCGGGCACGCCGGGCGCGAGCACCACGTCCACCACGTTGTACGTGTTGGGCGTCTCCGCGCCGGCGCAGAGTTGCGCGGTGTGCACGTCGTCGGCGGCACGGATCAGCCCTTCGGTGAGCAGGAAGCCGATCGCCAGGTCCAGATCCTCGCCGGGCGTACGCATGGTCACCGCGAGCGGCCGTCGCCGGCCGGGGCCCGCCGCACCGACCCGGATCTCCAGCGGCTCCTCCACGGCGAGGGCATCCTGCCGGCGTAGCGAGGTGCGGCCGGTGTCCGCCGCGTCGAGGTCGACGCGGAGCACGCCGCGTCGGTCAGTCGCCCGTCCCATCCCGCCATCCTGCACCCCGCCCCCGCGTCGCCGCGCGGCTACCGTGGCGGGGTGGACGCGTACGCGGCGGTGGTGCTGGCCGGCGGGGCTGCCCGCCGGATGGGCGGCGTGGACAAGCCCGCCCGGGTGGTCGGCGGCCGGCCCATGCGGGACAGGGTGCTGGCCGCCGTCGCCGACGCCGTCCCGCGCATCGTGGTCGGCCCGCCCGGGCCGGTGCCCGCCGGGGT
This sequence comes from Micromonospora sp. NPDC052213, assembly GCF_040679695.1. Taxonomy (NCBI): domain Bacteria; kingdom Bacillati; phylum Actinomycetota; class Actinomycetes; order Micromonosporales; family Micromonosporaceae; genus Micromonospora; species Micromonospora sp. NPDC052213. The sequence goes on along the minus strand of NZ_JBFAVI010000005.1, from coordinate 81,314 downwards.
GCGGGTGACCCGGGAGGAGCCGCCGGGCGGGGGTCCCGTCGCCGCCGCGGCGGCCGGGCTGGCCCTGCTCGACCCCGGTACGCCGGTGGTCGCCCTGCTCGCCGCCGACCTGCCCCTGCTCACCCGTGCCGCCGTCGGCGGGCTGCTCGACCGGCTCGACGTCGATCACGACGGCGCCTGCTACGTCGACCAGGACGGGCGACGGCAGACGCTCTGCGGGGTGTGGCGGGTGGCCCCGCTGCGCGCCGCCCTGGACCGCCTCGCCGCCGAGCGGTCCGCCCCTGAGCCGGCCACCGCCCTTGAGCCGGCCACCGCCACCGAGCCGGCCACCGCCCTTGAGCCGGCCACCCGTGCCGGGCGGGGCGGTGCCGCGTCGCTGGCCGGGGCGCCGATCCGGGCCCTGCTGGCCGGGCTGCGGGTCCGCGAGGTGCCGTGGACCGGTGCCGGCCCGCCGCCCTGGTTCGACTGCGACACTGACGAGGACGTACGCCGGGCGGAGGAGTGGGCGCGATGACGGTGATGGACGACTGGGTGACGGCGGCCTGTGCCGAGCTGGGCCTCGACCCCGCCCAGGTGCCGGTGCCGGCCGTGCTCGACCTGGCCAAGGACGTGGCGCACCAGGTGCTGCGGCCGGGCGCGCCCGTCACCGCGTACCTCCTCGGGCTGGCGGTCGGCGGGGGCGCGGACCCGGCGGGCGCCGCGGCCCGGCTCAGCGCGCTGGCCGCCTCGTGGCCGGTCGAACTGGGCGCCGAACGCGCCGGCGAGGGCCCCGCCTGAGGTCGTTGTCCGATCGCTGTCGGGCTGATTCGTCCCCCAGGATCCGTGGGTAGGGTGACCTGGACGGACGGAGGCGATCATGACGGCAGACCACCCCTCGGCGCCGAACGGTGACACGCCCGGCACCCTGCCGGCACACCACGAGCCGATCCTGCTCGACGAGCCCACCACGGCCGACCTGCGGGCGAAGGTGACCCAGGCGTGGCGGGAGTTCGCGCGGGCGTTGGCCGAGCGGCTGGCGGCGCTGCCGACGGGTACGCACGTCGAGCTGACGCTCGACCCCACCGCCTCCGGCACCGGCGACGCGGTCTACTCCGTCAGCGTCGACGTCGGCGAGGAGGGCCGGCTGGCGGCCCGCGCGGTCGGCAACGCCACCCTGCCGCAGGGCTACCGGCTGGACCGGGCCGCGGTGGCGGACATGATCGCCCTCGGCTGGTCGCCGCCCGGCGTGGTGGCGGGCTCCGGCGAGCACTTCGGGCTGGACGGCAACACCACCGACGCCACCCGGCTGGCGGCCCTGATCACCCGGACGCTGCGCGACGTCTACGGCGCCCCGCACCCCGCCTTCCTCGTCTACCTGATCCACGACGCCGAGGGGGAGCCGCTGCCGGTGGAGCCGCTGGGCACCGCGCGCAGCGAGTTCGGCCCGGACCGCGACGTGGAGGCCGACCTGGACGAGGCGCTCGCCGCGGCGACCGCCGCCCAGGCCCCGGAGGGCGACGTGGCCGCGCTCGCCGAGCGGGTCCGCACGGTCGTCTCGACCATGCTCAAGTCGGACTCGGACCGGTTGCAGGTCGACTCCGACGGCGACATCAACATCCGCGCCGGCTCGGCGATGGTCTTCGTCCGGGTCCGCGACAACCCGCCGCTGGTGGACGTCTTCTCCCCGGTGCTCACCGAGGTCGAGCCCACCGAGCGGCTCTACGTGAAGCTCTCCGAGCTGACCAACCGGATGCCCATCGGCCGGCTCTACTGCGCCGACGACACCGTGTGGGCGTCCATCCCGGTCTTCGGCCGCAACTTCCAGGCCACCCACCTGATGCTCGCCGTGCAGGTGATGACGGGGCTCGCGGACGAGCTGGACGACCGGCTGCACGGCGAGTTCGGCGGCAAGCGCTTCTTCGGCGAGGGCGACAAGGCGGTCAGGCGCGACCAGGGTGAGCACCGCACCGGCATGTACCTCTGACCGGAGCCTCCTCGGCTGAGACGGGTGGGGCCCGGAAACCCCGAGAAACCGGGCCCCACCCGCCGGGGAGGGAGAATCAGGTCACAGGGAGCCAGTCGAGGCTCCGGGCGGTGGTCGGATCGGTGGCGCGCAGGCCCGCGTCGGAGACGGTCCAGAGCACGTCACCCACCAGCAACGACCGGGTAACCGCGCCCGCCCCGCCGGGGTGGGACACCGTGCCGACCTCGCCGATGTCGCTCCCGGAAACCCGCAGCAGGCGTACGTCGTCGCCGACCGGGAGGGCGACCAGGCCGGTCTCCGGGCGGTGCAGGAAGGCGTGCGAGTCGTACTCCAGCGCGGAGTACTGCCCGGGCACGTGCCACTGGTCGAGCCGGGCCGGCCGGGCCGGGTCGCGGACGTCGAACAGGGAGACCTGGAGCCCCTGCGTCCGCCCCCGTCGGTCGGCCTCCTGGCCCACGCCGAGCAGCCGCCCGTCCGGCAGCGGGTGCAGGTACGCCGAGTACCCGGTGATCTTCAGCTCGCCGGTGACCCGGGGCGCGGTCGGGTCGGCCAGGTCGACCGCGTAGAGCGGGTCGGTCCGGCGGAACGTGACCACGTACGCGGAGCCGCCGAGGAAGCGCACGGACCAGATCCGCTCGCCCGGGCCGAGGCCGGTGACCGCGCCGACCCGGGTCAGCGCGTCGCCGTCCCGGCGCAGCACGTGCACGCCGGACTCGGAGCTCGGGCGGGCGCCCCAGGGATCGCCGGTGGTGGTGGCGACCCGCAGGTGCCCCTGCCACTCCGAGAGGGCGTACTGGTTGACGAGCGACCCCGGCACGGTGCCGGCGGCGAGGTAGCGGGGACGCCCCGGTGCGCCGGTGTCGAACTGGTAGATCTCGGTGACCTGTGCGCCCGCCGGCCGGTCCCGGCGCGGCCCGGCGGGCCGACCCGTGACCGGGCGTTTGCCCGCGAGGTAGAGGTTCGGGCCGGTGCCGTAGACCGTGGTCGCGTCGGCGGCGACGGTGACCGGGTCGCCGTCGCCGAGCCGGTCGGCGGCCAGGTCGAAGCTCAGCACCGTCAACATCGACGTGCCGGACCAGGTGGGCGGGCTGCTCAGCCGGTCGCAGCCGACCCGCCCGGTGTGCCGCTGGGCGCCGGCCGTCCACTCGTACGCCGGCAGCCACGCCTCCACCCCGGCCTGGTCGATGACCGCCCGGTTCGCGGCCGTCCGCGCCGCGTCGGTGCCGCGCTTCACGTACGGGAACTTCAGCCGGGGCCGGGTGCGGACGACGACCCGCGCGGTGGACCCGGTCTGCCGGGCGTCGACCAGGCTCCCGTCCATGCGGTAGGTGCCGAGCACCCGCGGCGGGCCCGCGAGGTCGACCAGGATCAGCCGCGGTACGCCGGCGATCCGCGACCCGGCGAACTCCCTGGCCCCGCCGGCGCCCACCTGGGCCAGCACCAGTGCCCGGTCGCCGTGCAGCAGCAGGCTCTGCTGCCCCCACCCCAGCTCCGGCAGCGCCCCGGTGAGGTCGACCCGCCCGGTCTCCCGCCGGGCGGCCGGGTCCACCACCCGCAGCAGCCCCCGGCTGACCGTCACGATCCGCCGGCCGTCGGTCTTGACCAGGTCGGGCTCGTCCGCGCCGGCCTCGTGGTTGTTGGTGGTGGAGTGCTCGGGGGCGGCTGCGGCCTCCGCCCGCGCGGCGTCCGGGACCGCGCTGAGGGCGACCCCCGTGCGCCAGCCGCCGCCGAATCCCCGCGGTCCGACGGACGCGCGGGCGGCGGCCCGCAGCCCGGCCAGCGCGTCGGCGCAGGAGTCGAAGGAGACCAGCACCGGCGCGGCCGGCAGGCGCCGTGGCGGCGGATCGCCGGGCCGCGGCGGAATCGCGCTCCCGCCGAGCAGGGTGAGGGCGGCCAGCGTGCCGGCCGCCAGGATGTGTGCTCCCCGTCTCATGGCCGGTTCGACGCGGCCGCGCGGCGTGTGGTTCCGACCCGCCCGGACCTTCCGCGCCGCAGTTCGTGACCGGCGGCAAGGGCGACCACCGGCGCTTTCCGCCGCGCCCGGGCCCGGTCGGCGCGGTCAGCCGCCGGAGGGCCCGACGCCGGGGGACTCGACCAGTCGGGAGAGCACGATCGTGCTGCGGGTGGAGGTCACGAAGGGCTCGGCCCGCAGCCGCTCCAGCGCCGCCTCCAGGTGCGCGATGTCGGCGGCCCGCAGGTGGACGAGCGCGTCGGCCTCGCCGGAGACCGTGTACGCGCCGACCACCTCCGGGTGCCGGCGGGTGGCGACCCCGATCTGGGCCGGGGTGGTCCGGCCCGCGCAGAACAGCTCGACGAAGGCCTCGGTGGTCCAGCCGACGGCGGCCGGGTCGACGACCGCCGTGAAGCCCCGGATCACCCCGGCGGCCCGCAGCCGGTCCACCCGTCTCTTGACCGCCGGGGCGGAGAGTGACACCCGTTGTCCGATGTCCGCGTACGAGGCGCGGGCGTCCGCGACAAGCAACGCAATGATCCGCTGGTCTACGGCATCTATCTGCAACGTTCCGCCTCTGGGAAGCAATGGTTGTGGCTGTTACCAAAGTTCAACGGTACCTACCCTTGGTCACCGTGAACCAGCAGCGAGTCCCGCGAAAGCGGACATATCTCATGTGCTCGCCCGAGCACTTCACGGTCGAGTACGCGATCAACCCGTGGATGGACGTCAGCACCCCGGTCGACGCGGAGCTGGCGGTCAAGCAGTGGGACCGGCTGCGGGAGACCCTGGTCGGCCTCGGCCACGAGGTGCACCTGCTCACGCCCGAGCGGGGCCTGCCCGACATGGTCTTCGCGGCCAACGGCGCGTTCGTGGTCGACGGCACCGTCTACGGCGCGCAGTTCAAGCACGAGCAGCGGGCCGCCGAGGCCGCCGCGCACCGGGCGTTCTACGAGTCGCAGGGCTGGCGGTTCATCGCGCCGAGCGAGACGAACGAGGGCGAGGGCGACTTCGCGTACCTGCCCGAGGCGCACGGCGGGCTGGTCCTCGCCGGGCACGGCTTCCGTACCGAGCTGCCGGCCCACGCCGAGGCGCAGGAGGCGCTCGGCCGCCCGGTGGTGTCGCTGCGCCTGGTCGACCCGCGCTTCTACCACCTGGACGTGGCGCTGGCGTCGATCGACGACGAGAACATCGTCTACTACCCGGGCGCCTTCTCGGCGGCCAGCCAGAAGGTGCTCGCCCAGCTCTTTCCCGACGCGGTGGTCGCGGACGACGAGGACGCGCTGGCGTTCGGCCTGAACCTGGTCAGCGACGGGCTCAACGTGGTGCTCAACAGCGCGGCGACCCGGCTGGCCGGGAAGCTGAAGGCGGCCGGCTACCACCCGGTCCCCGTCGAACTGGCCGAGCTGAAGAAGGGCGGCGGCAGCGTGAAGTGCTGCATCGCCGAGCTGCGCCACTGAGCCGAGCCGCGCGAGCTGAGCGAGGCGTACGACGGAGGGGCCGGCCTCTCGGGTGGGGAGGCCGGCCCCCTCGCGCGTCGTGCGGGGCCGTCAGCCGAGCGTGGCCAGCTCCGTGACCAGCACGTTCGACAGCACCTGGCCGTCGAGCTGCACCTCGCGCAGGTACCACTTCTGCTGCGGCGTGCGCGGCTGGTTGAACTGCCACACCCCGCGCGGGCTGTCGATCTGGCCGATCTTGCCGAGCGCCAGGTTGACCTGCTGCGGGTTGGGCGTCACGCCGGCGATCCGGATGGCCTGGTCGAGCACCTGTGCCGCGTCGTACGAGGCCATGGCGTAGGTGGTGGGCGAGGTGCCGTGCTTCTTGCGGTACGCGGAGGCGAACCGCCGGTTGGCGTTGTTGTTCAGGTCGGCCGAGTAGTTGAGCGCGGTCTGGATGCCCGTCGCCTCCTCGGCCTTGACGGCCTCCAGCACGGTGCCCTCCGTGAGGAAGCCCGGGGCGTAGATCTTGCCGGTGAAGCCCTCGGTGCGGAGCTGCTTGATGAACTCGACCGCCGCCGGCCCGGCGTAGAAGCAGAACACGGCGTCGGGCTTGCGGCCCAGCGCCGTGCGGATGTCGGCCCGGTACGCGGACTTCGACGGGTTGGTGAAGACGCCCGTCCAGGTCACCGGGTCCTTGATGCGCGGGTCGGACTCGCCGAACTCCTGCTTGAAGCCCCGCACCACGTCCTGGCTGCCGGCGTTCTCCGGCGCGATGATCGCCAGCCGCGCCGAGGATCCCAACTGCTCCCGCAGGTAGCGCCCCAGCGCCCGGCCCGCCTCGTCCAGCACGTACGACGTCCGCCAGATGTAGACGACGCTCTGCAGGCTGGTCGGGGAGGCGTTGGAGCCGATCAGCGGCACCCGGGCCTGCTCGACGGTGTCCCGGATGCCGAACATGACGTTCGAGTCGACCACGCCGGTGAGGGCGAGCACGCCCTGCTTCAACAGCCCCTCGACGGCGGCCTTGCCGGTCTTCACGCTCTCGCCCTCGTCGGCGGTGAGCAGGGTGACCGGGTGTCCGCCCAGGCCGTTTCCGTTGAGGTCGAGGAAGAGCTGGAAGCCGTTGGTGATCTCGTCGCCGATCGCCTTGAGACCTCCACTGGTGGGCGCGATGAGGCCGATCTTGATCGGGCTTCCGTCGCCGGCCGCTTCGCCCTCGGCGGCATCGGTGCCACAGCCGGCGGCGAGACCCGCCGTTCCGAGCGCGGCCAGCAGTTGGAGTGCCCGCCTGCGGTTCATCTGCGACACCGGGTTCCTTCCAGGGAGCGTTGCAGGGCGGATCGCGCCCCTTCGGCGTTCTACCGGGTCAGCGACGCTGCGTCAATCCTTAGCGATCTTCCAGTAGAGATCGAAGAGCAGCCGTGACCTCCGGCCATGCCGTCGACTCCGGGTCGATGAGCCCGAAATGCTCGCATTCTGGCAGCTCAACGAGGCGGATGCCGCCACCTGCCGCCCGGTCGGCCGCGACGAACTCGCGGCTCATCGCCACCGGCACCTGCTCGTCCAGCGCGCCGTGCATGACTACTGTCCGTGTCGGAATGGGCACCAGCGACCGTGGGTCGGCGGCGGCGTACCGGTCGGGGAGGTCGGCCGGGCCGCCGCCCAGCAGCGCGGCCACCGCCCCGGAGTCCAGATCCAGCCGGTACGCCTCGGCGAGGTCCGACACCGGGGCCAGGGCCAGCACGCCGCCGACGGCGACCGGGGCGGTCGCCGCCACGTACAACGCCAGGTGCCCGCCGGCGGAGTGCCCCACCAGGACCGGCGGCCCGGCGGCGACCCGCCCGGGCAACGCCTCGGCCGCCAGCCGGGGCAGCTCCGTCACGCCGGTCAGCACGTCGGTCAGCGTCCCGGGCCAGCCGCCGCCCGGCTGCCCCGTCCTGCGGTACTCCACCTGGGCCACGGGGTGGCCGAGCGCGGCCAGCGCGGCGGCCAGCGGGTCGGTGTGCCGCCGGTCGTACTCGGCCCACCAGAAGCCGCCGTGCACCACCACGACCAGCGGCCGGGCCGGACCGGACCCGGCGGGTCGGCGCAGGTCGGCGACATGGTCCGGGTGGTCGCCGTAGGAGACGGTGACGTCCGGGGCCGGGGCGGGGCGGCTGAGTACGGCGCGCGGGTCGGCGGGCATGGCGCGACCGTAGCGCGGATCACCCGCCGATCCGGCGTCGGGGATCGGTCCCCGGGCGCGGTGTGCCGTGCGGCTGGGTAAAGATGGATCCCATGACCGAAACGCACTCCGCTGGACAGAACGACGAGCCGGGCCAGGACGGCACCGGTCACTCCGGAACGGTGGTGGTGGTCGGCCCGGACGGGCGGCCGGTCGGCACCGTGCAGACCGACGAGGCCGCCGGCGAGGACCCCACCCGACTGGTCGAGCAGCCGGCCAAGGTGATGCGGATCGGCAGCATGATCAAGCAGCTGCTGGAGGAGGTCAAGGCCGCCCCGCTCGACGACGCCAGCCGGCACCGGATGCGGGAGATCCATGAGCGGTCGATCGTCGAGCTCAAGGAGGGGCTCGCCCCCGAGCTGCGGGACGAGCTGGAGCGGATCTCCCTGCCCTTCACCGAGGAGAAGGCACCCAGCGAGAGCGAGCTGCGCATCGCGCACGCCCAGCTCGTCGGCTGGCTGGAGGGCCTCTTCCACGGCATCCAGGCGGCCCTGGTCGCCCAGCAGATGGCCGCCCGGGTCCAGCTCGAACAGATGCGTTCGGGCCGGCAGGCGCTGCCCAGCGGCCCCGGCGGCGTGATGCCGGGCATGCCGGGCATGGGCCAGCCGCAGGGCGGCGAGGGGCACAGCACCGGCCAGTACCTCTGAGCGTGACGGCCGGCCGGGCCCCCCGGCCGGCCGTCAGCCCACCCCGAAGACCTTCTCCAGGTACGCCGCCACGCCGTCCGCCGAGTTCGCCGAGGTCACCTCGTCGGCGACCGCCAGGACGGCGCGGTGCGCGTTCGCCACCGCCACCCCCCGCCCGGCCCAGGTCAGCATCGGCACGTCGTTGGGCATGTCGCCGAAGGCGACCACGTCCCGGGCGTCGATCCCGAGCCGGGCGCAGTACCACGCCAGCCCGGCCGCCTTGGTCACGCCCGCGGCGGAGATCTCCACCAGCCCCGAGTACGACGAGTGGGTCGCCTCGGCCAGCCCCTCCAGCGCCCCGGCGACCAGCGCGACGAAGGCGTCCGGGTCCTGGTCGGCGGCCCGGGCCAGCAGCTTCACCGCCGGCGCCGACAGCAGCTCCTCCGGGGTCTCGACCGCCCGGATCGCCTCGTGGTCGGCGTCCCAGCGCAGCGGGTAGTGCGCCTCGTGCCGCATCTGCCGGCTGTCGACGATCTCCACCGCGAAGCTGATGTCGGGCACCTCGGCGCGCAGCCGCCGGGCCACCTCGGCGAGCAGTTCCGGCGCGAGCGGGTCGGCCCGGAGCACCTCGTCGGCGGCCGGGTCGTAGACCACCGCGCCGTTGGCGCAGATCGCCGGCAGCGGCTCGGCGAGCTGGTCGTACACGAGCTTCAGCCAGCGGATCGGACGGCCGGTGACCAGCACGACCGGCGTGCCCCGCGCGGAGATCCGCGCCAGCACGTCGGCGGTGTGCGGGCTGAGCGTGCGGTCGTCCCGTAGCAGGGTGCCGTCGATGTCGGTGGCGATCAGCCGAGGTGCTTCTCCCATCAGCGGGACAGTAGTCGATCGAGGTACACCGCCACCCCGTCGTCGTCGTTCCGCAGCGTCACCTCGTCGGCGGCGGCGCGGACCGTCGGGTGGGCGTTGGAGACCGCCACCCGGGCCCAGCCGGCCCACGCGAACATCGGCAGGTCGTTGGGCATGTCGCCGAAGACCAGCACCTCGGCCGGGTCGACGCCGAGCCGCTGCGCCACGACGGCCAGCCCGGTGGACTTGTCCACCCCCGGCGGGCAGATCTCCACGAAGCCCAGCCCCGCCTGGGTGAGCGTGGCGACCTCCGGCGGGACGACCTCCCGGGCGACGGCGAGCAACTCGTCGACGTGGTGGTCGGCGGTCCGGACGAACGCCTTGATCACGTCGCAGGAGAGGCACTCGGCGCGGCTGCGCGCCTCGAACGCGTCCTGGTAGGGCCAGCTCGGGTGGTAGTCGCCCCAGAGCGGCGCGTCGTGCTCGTCCGACGCCTCGACCATCACCGTCAGCGGCCCGACCGCCGCCTCCAGGTCGGCGAGCAGCGTGGCCAGCACCTCGGCGGAAAGGCGCTCGTCGCGCAGCACCACCGGCCCGGCCGGGTCGCTCTGGTCGACCACGCGACCGCCGCCCGCCATCACCAGGAAGTCGGCGGCGCGGATGTCGTTGCGGGTGAGCTCGGCCAGTCGGGGACCGCGGCCGGTCGCGCCGACCACCGGGATCCCGGCGGCGCGCACCCGGTCCAGCACCCCGTGGGTGTACGCGGAGACGGTCTCGTCGCTGCGGACGAGCGTCCCGTCGAGATCGGTGGCGATCAGCTTGGGCAGGCCCGGGCGGGTCATCGTTCCTCCTTCGCCCGCCGCCGCCGCAACCAGCCGTTTCGGTCGTCGGTGCCTCGACCCTGAGTGACGGCGGGCAGCAACCGTACCTCGCGCGGCAGGTACCGACCATTGCCTTTGGGCGAAGTCGGTGCCAACGGACGACGGCCCGTCGGTGTCCCCGTCCCCGGTCCGGCGGGGTGGCCGTACGGTGGGCGGATGGGAGAGCGGGACTGGCCGGTGGCGGAGATCATCGGCACGGAGCGGCTGCTGCTGGAGCCCCTCCGTGTCGACCACGCCGAGGAACTCGCCCCGCTCCTCGACGACCCGGCCCTGCACGAGTACACGGGCGGCAGCCCGGCGAACCCCGAGCAGCTGCGGGAGCGCTACCGCCGGCAGACGGTCGGGCGGTCCCCGGACGGCGGGGAGGGTTGGCTCAACTGGGTCGTGCGGCACCGGGACACCGGCGACGCGGTCGGGACCGTGCAGGCCACCGTGCGGCTCGACGGCGACCGGCCGGTCGCCGAGCTGGCCTGGGTGGTCGTGGCACCGCAGCAGGGCCGCGGCTACGCCGGCGAGGCCGCGGCCGGCATGGTCGGCTGGCTGGCGGAGCAGGGCATCGCGGCGCTCGTCGCGCACGTGCACCCCGACCACCGGGCCTCCGCCCGGGTGGCCGAGCGGCTCGGCCTGCGCGCCACCGACGAACTGGTCGACGGCGAGGTCCGCTGGGCCGCCCCCTGAGCGGGCCGGGTGCCGGAGCGGGCCGGGTGCGGCCGCGGGCCGGGTGGGACCGGCACGGCCCGGTCCGACCGGTTCCGTGGCGGCCGGCGACGGGAGCGGGTCGGGCCCGGCGAGGGCGCGGTGGACGGCCGGGTCAGTCGCGGGGCTCGGGGCGGGCGAAGGGGACGGCCGGCCCGACCGTGAGGTCGGCCGGTGGGGGCAGCGCGTCGTCCTCCACGTCGCGGGCCCTGAGACTCCGGCGGCGCCGGTCGACCGGCTCCCCCTCGTCGGCGGCCGCTCCCTCGTCGGCGGCCTCCTCGCCCGGCGTGGCCGCCCCGACCGGGGCCAGCTTCAGCGCCGCCGCGAAGAGCGCGCACGCGACGAACGCCGCCACCAGGCCCCGGCCGTACTCGACCCGGAACCCGTCGTCCGTCGAGTAGAAGAAGACGCGCTGGCCCGCCTCGTCCAGCGAGGCGGCGGTCGCGGCCAGCAGCGCCAGCAGCGCCCCGGCCAGGGTCAGGCCGGCGAGCCGGACGTTGCGCCGCACCGCAGCGGTGCCGCGCAGCGCGAGCGCCACCGCGCAGGCCAGCGCCAGCAGCCCGACCAGGTAGCCGACCCCGAAGCCGCCGATGTCGGACACCCCGCCCGGCACCCGTACCGGCGTGTTGCCCTGCGGGCCGGCGTTGGGGATCGTCATCACCTGCCACTCGCCGAGCAGGGAGGCGACGGCGGCCACCGCGCCCAGCGCCGCCAGCAGCGGCGGCAGCCGGCGGTCCCGGCCAAGGTCGGAGAGCGTACGCCCGAGCCGGCCCGGCGGGGCCGACTCCGACCCGCCCCACTCCACGACGGCGGTGCCGTCGGACCGGTGGTCCTGGCGGGGAATGGGGAGATCCTGGGACATCGGCCACCCTTCCGCGTTCGCGGGCCTGAGCCGAATCATGACACAGTACGCACCCGAGGACGCGGAGCGTGAACGGTCGCCGGTGGGTGCCCTTTCCGATAGCGTCGGGGGCATGCCTATCCGTACCGCTTCCGCACGTTGGCAGGGCAACCTCACCGAGGGGTCCGGCACGGTCCGCACCGGCAAGGGCGGGCTGGAGGGGAACTACTCCTTCAAGTCGCGTTTCGAGGAGGGTGAGGGCACCAACCCGGAGGAGCTGGTCGGCGCCGCGCACGCCGGCTGCTTCTCCATGGCGTTCTCCAAGGCCCTCGCCGAGGCCGGCTCGCCGCCCTCCTCCGTGGAGACCACCGCCAAGGTCCACCTGGACAAGACCGACGCCGGGTTCACCGTCACCCGGATCGAGCTCGACACGGTCGGCGACGTGCCGGGCATCGACGAGGCGCAGTTCACCAAGCTCGCCGAGATCGCCAAGGAGAACTGCCCGATCTCGCGGCTGCTCTCCCCGGGCGCGCAGATCACCCTGACCGCCCGCCTCGCCTCCTGAGCGCCTCCGCCGTCGGCGTACGCCTCCACGGGGAGCCACCCTTCCGGTGGAGGCGCGCCGATCTTGGCCGGGCCGCGCGGGCCACGCCGTCGGGCAGAATGGGCGGGTGCCGGTGGAGATGAGCCGCGAGCGCTTCGAGGAGCTGGTCGGCGACGCGCTCGACGAGGTGCCCGAGGAACTGCTCGCCCTGATGAGCAACGTCGTGATCCTGGTGGAGGACGACCCGCCCCCCGGCGAGGACCTGCTCGGCCTCTACGAGGGCCACGCCCTCACCGAGCGGGGCTGGGACTACTCCGGCGTGCTGCCGGACCGCATCCTCATCTACCGCAACCCGATCCTGCGCCTCTGCGACGACGACGAGGACGTGGTGGACGAGGTCGCGGTGACGGTGGTGCACGAGATCGCCCACCACTTCGGCATCGACGACGAGCGCCTGCACGAGCTGGGCTGGGGCTAGCGGGCGCGCGACCGGTGCCGCCACCGGCGGGCGGGCCGCGGGTCGCGCCGACCGGCGGATGGGCCGGGCCGGTCGGCCGGTGGTCGACGGTTGCGGCGTACGCCTACCGTCGGTCCAGGCATCGCGAAATCAGGAGGCACTTCCATGCGCAGCGAGCTCTTCTCCGCGGAGAACCTGGAGAAGGAGTCCGCGCAGCCCGGCATGCGGCTGCAGAACTCCAAGATGTTGAAGATCGAACTCAACGGCGAGGCGATGGCCCGCGTCGGGTCGATGGTCGCCTACCAGGGGCAGGTGCAGTTCCAGGCGCTCGGCTCCGGGGGGCTCGGCAAGTTCCTCAAGCAGAAGCTGACCGGCGAGGGCGTCCCGCTGATGAAGGTCACCGGCCGGGGTGACGTCTTCCTCGCCGACTTCGCCAAGGACGTGCACGTCATCGACCTGGAGCCGGGCGACGCGCTCTCCATCAACGGCTCCAGCGTGCTGGCGTTCGACTCCACCCTCCAGTACGACATCCGGATGGTCGGCGGGGCCGGCATGGCCTCCTCGTCGGGCCTGTTCAACTGCGTCTTCACCGGCCACGGCCGGATCGCCATCACCACCAAGGGCACGCCGGTCGTGCTCAACGTCGACGCTCCCACCTACGTCGACCCGCAGGCGGCGGTCTGCTGGTCGGCCAACCTCCAGACCGGCTACCACCGGGCGGAGCAGCTCGGCCTCGGCACGCTGCTCGGCCGGCGCACCGGCGAGGCGTTCACGATGAGCTTCGCCGGCCAGGGCTTCGTCGTCGTGCAGCCCTCCGAGGAGCCGCCGATCATGGGCAGCGGCGCCCAGGAACAGCAGGGCGGACTGCTCGGCGGCCTGCTCAGCTGACCCGCGCCCCACAGGCGTACCGCCCCCGCCCGCGTCTCGCCCGGCCCCGCCGGGTCCGCCGCGATCGGGGGCGGTGTCGTCAGGTGAGGTCGCCGGCGCGCAGGCGGGCCAGCCAGGCGGCGGCGTCGGCGTAGTCGGCGTCCGAGAGGCCGGGCGGCGCGGGGACCGGCCGGTCGCCCGCCGCCGCGGTCCAGCGGTGCCGGGGGTACGAGCCCAGGAAGCGCACGTCGGCGCAGACCCGGCGCAGCCCCTGCAACGCCTCCCCGAGCCGGACGTCCGCCACGTGCCCGCTGCAGTCGAGGAAGAAGACGTACCGGCCGAGCGCCTCGCCGGTCGGGCGGGACTCGATCCGGGTCATGTTGATGCCCCGGACCGCCAGCTCCATCAGCACCGCCAGCAGCGCGCCCACCCGGTCGTGGGCGATGTAGACCGCCAGCGACGTCACGTCGTCGCCGGTCGGCGGCGGGGGCGGGCCGGGGCGGGACACCAGCGCGAAGCGGGTCACCGCGTCCGGGTGGTCGGCGATCTTGTCGGCGAGCACGTCGAGGCGGTGCCGGGTGGCCCCGATCGGGGCGCAGATAGCCGCGTCGTACTCGCCGGCGGCGGCGCCGGCCGCGGCCGCGCCGTTGGAGAGCACGTCGACCACGACCGCGTCCGGCAGGTGGGCGCGCAGCCAGCCCCGGCACTGGGTGGACGCCTGCGGATGGGCGGCGACGCTGCGGACGTCCGCGAGCGCCGTGCCGGGCCGGGCGGCGACCACGAACTCGACCGGCAGGATCACCTCACGGGTGATCACCAGGGGTTCCCCCTCGGCCAGCTCGTCCAGGGTCACCCCGACCGCGCCGCCGATCGAGTTCTCCAGCGGCACCAGGGCGGCGTCCGCCTCCCCGGCCCGTACGCCGTCCAGCGCCTCCGGCACGCTGCGGGCCGGTGCGCGGCTGCCCCGTTCGGCGGCGGGGATGGTGTTCAGCGCCTGCTCGGCGAAGGTGCCCTCGGGTCCGAGGTAGACGAAGCGCGTCGGCGGTGTTCCCGGCATGGCGACAGCCTACGCACCCGGTACGCCGGCCGACCCGCCGTCGCAGACCAGGGTTCGGATGCCGGGCGGCCCGGCGGCCCGGACCTCGACCGTGCAGACGTCGGTCCCGGCGGTGACCAGCCGCGGAGCGCCCGCCCGGCCCTCGGTGACCACCTGGAGGCTCTCGTGCCCGGTCACGTCGAGCAGCGTGTAGTGCCACCCGCCGGCGCAGAGCGGGCCGGTCCGCACCCGCACCCGGGCGCCGCCCGGGAGCACCCCGCCCCGGCCGCGCACCAGGTCGACGATCCGCGTCCCGGAGGGGCCGTCGGTGCACGGCACCGCGACCAGGCCGGAGTCGGCGGTCGGGGTGGCCGCGCCGGGCAGGCCGGTGGCGGGGGGCGGGGCCGGTGTGAAGGTCGGTGTGCCGGCCGGGCTCGGGGCGGCGCGGGTCGGGACGGCGGTGGGGGCGGTGTTCCGCAGCTCAGGCGGCGTGCCGCAGCCGGCCAGCGGCACCGCGGCCAGCAGCACGGCGGCCAGGAGCCGGCCGCGCCGGGCGGGGTGGCCGGTCGGGTGGTCGGGGGCGGCGGGGCGCGAGGGGGTGGGCGGCACGGGCCGATCCTCGGGACATCGGGGAGCGTCGCTGCGGCCGGGAGGCCGAGCCCATCCTAGGAGGAACCTGCGGCCGGGTGAAGGTCAGGCGAGGACCCGGTGGCCGGCCCGCTCCAGCGCGGCGGTCGCCTCGCCGAGGCGTACCGAGGGAACCAGCAGGTAGTCGGTGTCGTACGTCGAGAAGGCGACCACGCTGACCCGGGCGGCGGCGAGCGGGTCCACCAGCGCGGCGAGGGTGCCGCTCACGGCCAGGTCGAGCGGCCCGGTGACCCGCAGGCAGCGCCAGGCCGTCTCCGTGGCGACCTGCTCCGGCACCCGGTCGGCGGGGCAGATCAGCGAGATCCCGTCGGCGGTCCAGCTCACCGTGACGACGTCGCCGCCGCTCAACCCGCCCGTCAGCTCGGGCGGCAGGGCGGAGCCGGCGGCCATCCGGCACACGGCGTACTCCCCCGGCAGCAGAGCGATATCGAGCATGAGGGCACCTTACGGCCTCGGAGAGCGCCCGCCCCAGATTCGCCGCGTGCGGCGAACGCCACATCCCGCCGCAGGTCAGACCTCGCAGAAGAACGTGAGGGAACCGGCGACCAAACCGTCGGTGAGCACCGGGGTGGAGATCGCGTCCACGGTCGAGTCCGGCCGGTCGGCCGACGCGGCCTGGACCCGGAGCAGCCCTCGGGCCAGGCGCCCGGAGGACAGGGCCAGCAGCGGCGGGATCTTGTCGATCTCGGGCTCGGTCAGCTCGCCCCGGTTGGCGGTGAAGTCGAGCAGCCGGAGCCCGCCGTCGAGCAGCGGCAGCCCGACCACGTCCTCCGGGGTGCCCAGGCAGAGCAGCTCGCAGCCCGAGGCGGAGACGGCGATCACCCTCGTCTCGGCGTCGATCAGCAGGCACGGCTCGTCGGCGTGGGAGACGGTCGACGACCACTGCCCGAAGTTGTCGGACCCCAGCTCTGTCGATGTCCCCGCCGCCGGCACGAACACGTCAGAGAGCGAGAGTTCGACGTGGGCCACCGCGCCTCCTATGTACACCGACGGTCTGTCCACGCTAGCCGGTCGCCGCGGATGCCGCCGACCGCGCTGCGGTCACCGGGCCGCCGGTGGTGATGGGGCGCCCCGACCGGACGGCCGGCGACGGCGCGACCGACGGGTGCCGACCTGCACCCGGGCCGCGTGGCGTCGCCGGTGACGTTACCGCCGGCCGGCCGGCTTGTCAGCGGCCGTTCGGCCGTCCTCGTACCAACGGTAGTCGGCGGCCGGCCGGTAGGCGCCGTTCATCCAGGTGCCCGGGTGCTGGGCGACCCGGGACAGCTTCTCGGCGGTGGCCGGGCTGATCCGGCTGCCCCCGGCGACGAGCAGGCGGTCCAGCTCGCGGTGGGTGGCCATGAGGCAGTCCTTCGGCAGGCCGTAGACGCTGATGACGCCGGAGCCGACGAATGTCAGCACCGGCGTCACCGGGATCGGCAGCCCCACCGCGTCGGAGAGCGCCTTGCTGGCGCGCTTGGCGTCGCGGCGGGCCTCCGCCACGTAGGGCGGTCGCTTGCCGTTGATCTGCACCACGTCGCCGGCGACGAGCACCCGGGCCCGGCCGTGGTCGGCGATGGTGACCGCGAAGAGCCCGCTCGGCCCGATGGCGAGGAAGCCGGCGCGTTCGTCGCGCTCGTGGTCGAGCAACAGGTCGGAGGCGTCCGTGCGGGGCCACTCGATGACGTGCCAGGCGGGCCCGAGGTGGTCGAGCTGGCCGAGCGCCCGCGCGCCGGCCGCCTCCAGCCGGCGGGCGCCCCGCTCCGCCCGCCGGCGGCGGGCCCACTCCAACGGGGACGGACGGACCGGCGTGAGCACCCCCGGCGACTCCACGCGGGGATGTGGCACCGCCGCGGGCGGCAGTGCCCGGGCGGGCGGTACGGCTCGACGAGCGGGAAAGACAGTCATCGCGACCTCCGGCAAAAGGTCCCTCGAAGTTATGACCTCACTACCCTACGTTGCCAGTCCCCCGTGTCGGCAAGTTGGAACGCCGGAGTGAGTGCGGATGAATGCCATATTCATCCACCACCGTTTTATCGGATGCCGCCAAACCCTGCCCTACGCTGCGATGGTGACCCACTACGTGGACAGCGAAGTCGGCCGGCTCGGCACCGTGCTGCTGCACCGGCCCGGCGCGGAGCTCGCCCGGCTCACCCCACGCAACAACGACTCGCTGCTCTTCGACGCCATTCCCTGGGTGGGGCGCGCCCAGGAGGAACACGACGCCTTCGCCGCCGCCCTGCGCGAGCGCGGGATCGAGGTGCTCTACCTCGCCACCCTGCTGGCCGAGACGCTCGCCGTGACCGACGCGCGGGCCGAGCTGACCGAGGAGGTGCTGCGCTCGCCCCGGCTCGGCGACTCGCTGCGCGCCCGGGTCGCCGACCACCTCGCGTACCTCGACCCGGCCGCGCTCGCCGACGTGCTCATCGCCGGGCTGGCCCACGAGGAACTGCGGGTCAGCCGGGAACGGCCGGGCGGCCTGGTCTACACCCTGATGGACCGGCACGACTTCGTCATCGACCCGCTGCCCAACCTGCTCTTCACCCGGGACTCCTCGCTCTGGATCGGCGACCGGGTCGGGGTGACCAGCCTGGCGATGCCGGCCCGGCGGCGGGAGACCACGCTGACCGACGCGATCTACCGGCACCACCCGCGCTTCGCCGGCACCGAGTTCGTCTACCACCCCGAGCTGGAGCACCTGGAGGGCGGCGACGTGCTGCTGCTCGCGCCCGGGGTGCTGGCCGTCGGCGTGGGCGAGCGGACCACCCCGGCCGGCGCGGAACGCCTCGCCCGGCAGGTCTTCGCCGCCGGGCTGGCGCACACCATCCTCGTCGTGCCGATCGCCCAGGAGCGGGCGACCATGCACCTGGACACCGTCTGCACGATGGTGGACGTCGACGCCGTGCTGATGTATCCGAACATCGCCCACACCCTGTCGGCGTACACGGTGATCGCCGGGGCGGACGGGGAGGACCCGCGGGTGGACGGCCCGGCGCCGTTCCTGCGGGCCGCCGCCGACGCGATGGACCTGGCCCAGCTCCGGGTGATCGACACCGGCCTGGACCCGGTCACCGCGGAACGCGAGCAGTGGGACGACGGCAACAACACCCTCGCCCTCGCGCCCCGGCTCTGCGTGGGCTACGAGCGCAACACGGAGACCAACGCGCAACTGGAACGGGCCGGCATCGAGGTCATCCCGATCGCCGGCTCCGAACTCGGCTCCGGCCGGGGCGGGCCGCGCTGCATGTCCTGCCCCCTGGTCCGCGAGCCGCTCGGCGGGGGAGGAAGGGCCCTTCCGCACGTTTCCGGTGATGGAAGGCGCCCTTCCTGACCCCTCGGGCGTCGGCGGGCGGCCGGACGCCCCGCCGACGCCGGGAAGCGGGGCGGGGCCGGGGCTCAGCGCAGGGTGAGCTGGCGGCCGAGCAGGCCGTGCCGGGCGCGCCGGCCGGCGGCGTCCAGCGGGGCGGCGTCGGCGAGCGCCTCGGCGTACCGCTTGGCGAACTCGGTGACCGGCTGCTCCCAGTCGGCAGCCGGGACGTCCTCGGGCAGGTCCCAGACCGGCACCAGCCGGCCGTGCGCCCGGAACATGCCGGCGAACCGGGTGTTCTCGCCGAGCGTCAGCGTGCCGGCCACGCTCAGCCTGGCCAGCGCGTCCAGCGCGGCGTCCTCGTCGTCGGGCAGCACCCAGCGCACGTGCGCCTTCTCCGGCACCTGGCACCAGTACGCGGCCCGGGCGGCGGCGAGCCGGACGGTCGGGTAGATCGCGGCGTTCGCGCGTTCCAGGGACGCCTGCACGTTCGGGTCGTCACCGGCCCCCGGGTCGAGCCAGAACTCGAACCCGTCGTGCATCGTGATCTCCAGCGGACCGTCGACCAGGACGTCCTGCAGGCGGGGGCCCGGTCCGGGCAGCGGCGGCACGGCCACCGGGCGGCCCGGCTCGGCCCGCAGCGCGCAGAGCAGCGCCTCGGCCAGGTCCCGGGAGACGTCGCCGGACTGCTGGTGGCGCTGGAGCCCGACGAGGACCCGGCCGTCCGGCTTCGTCACGGCCGGGGCGGCCATCGGCAGCACGGTGGCGAGGACGACCTCGCGGTCACCGAACTCCTCGACCAGGGCGGGGGCGAGCCGCAGCGGCGCGGAGGCGGCCGGCACCAGCTCGCGCAGGGCGATCCACTCCGGCTCGTCGGTCAGCCCCTCGAACGGTCGGGGCACGAAGATGTCGCGCACCTTCTCCCGCTTGGGGGTGGCTTCGGCGGCCCGCTGGCTCTTTCGACGCTTGCTCACGGCGACACAGCCTAGAGGCCGCAGCCGGCCGGCGTGGGCAGGACCCGCCTGTCGGGGACGGTCAGCCGGCCACGGCCAGGTCCGACCGGGTGACGTCGACCGGGTCGAACTCGGCCCACACGCTCTGGCCCAGGCCGTCACGCTCGACGCCCCAGCGGTCGGCCAGCCCGGCGACGATGTGCAGGCCGCGGCCGTCGACGGCGTCCGTGTCGGCCATCCGCATCCGGGGGCCCGCGGCGGAGCCGCCGTCGGTGACCCGGAGCTGCACCTGCTGGCCGGCGGCGGAGCTGCGCAGTCGCCAGGCCACCCGGACCACCCCGCCGGGCAGCGGGTCGGCGTGCCGGACCGCGTTGCCGACCAGCTCGGCCAGGACCGCGACCAGGTCGGCCAGGAGCGGCGGGGGTACGACGCCGGTCAGCTCGTCGGCGAGCCGGTGCCGCGCCTGCCGTGCCCCCGTGGCGTGGTGGGGCACCACCACGCACCATGCCCGTTCGGCAGCTCCCGTCGACACCCTCGCCCCTTCACGCCCCGCCGCCCGTCGCCGGTACCCCGCGCGGCAGCCGCACCTCTGCGACCGTACCGCCACCGGCCCTCGGCCGGAGGAATACCCATCCATTCTGCTGTTCAACGATCCGGCGGACGAGATAGAGACCGAGACCGGCCCCGGGATAGCGGCGGCGGTCGCCCGACTCCCCCTGCCAGAACCGGTCGAACGCGCGTTCCACGTGCTCCGGCCGGATGCCGATGCCGCGGTCGCTGACCCGGAAGGAGACGGTCGCCCCGTCCGCGTCCGCGCTGATCTCGACGGGGGAGTCGGGCGGGGAGTACTTGCCGGCGTTCGTGCACAGCTCCGTCAGCACGGTGGCCAGGCTGGGCCGGTGACCGAGCGCCTTCGGCAGGTTGGCCGGGAGGCGGAGGACGAGCCGGTGCCGCAGCTCCGCCGGCAGGTCGGTCACCGTCGCGCGCAGCGCGTCGCCGAGGTCGTACGGGGCGGGCGGCTCGTCGCCCGGGCCCGGCTCGGCGGCGGCGGAGAGCAGCCGGTCGACCAGCCGGGCCAGCTCGTTGGCGCGCTGCCCGATGACCCGGGCCGCCTGCCGCCGGTCGGTCTCGGTCAGCGACTCCCAGTGGTCGGTGAGCGTGTCGGCGTAGCCCTTGATCACGGTCACCGGCGTACGCAGCTCGTGGCTGGTCACGGCGACGAAGAGGTCCCGGTCGTGGTCGCGCCGCTGCTGGTCGGTGACGTCGCGGAAGGTCACCACGTGCAGGGTGCCGGGGCCGGGCAGCTCCCCGGAGGTGATCTTGAGCCAGCGGCCGTCCGGCAGCCGGTGGTCGAGCACCTGCCCGGACGGCGGCAGCGGGAAGGGCAGCGGCCGGTTGAGCGCCTCGGCCGCGGAACGGCCGGTGACCTGGGCGGCGGCCGGGTTCCAGAGGCGCACGTGCCCGTCCTGGTCGACCACGGCCAGCCCGTCCGCCAGCGCCGCCACCACCGGGCCGTCGCCGTGCACCGGCAGCCCGGTCTGGTCGCCGTACATGTGGGCGATGCAGGAGGCGATGTAGCCCATCGCGTCGTGCCGGCCGGCGTCCCGCGTCCCGTCCTCGCCCGGGTAGAGCGCGTGCAGGCTGCCGACGGTCAGCCCGCCGATCTCCGCGCGGGCGACCACCATCCGGAGCAGGCCGCGTGCGGCCAGCTCGCCGGCGAGCCTGCCGGTGAGCCGGTCCGTCCGGACCTGGCGTACCCGGGTGCCGGAGAGCAGGCAGGCGACGGCCGGGTCGTCGGGCGGGACGGGCCGGCCGATGATCCACTCGACGGCGCCGGCGGCGGCGATCACCCGGCCACCGGTCGGCGCGAACTCGACGAAGGCCATGCCCGCCGCGTCGAGCGCGGGCCGGACCACCCGGAGCAGTTGGGTGAGGACGGGGACGCCGGCGCCGCCGGAGTTGATCGAGTCGATCACCGCGGTGTGGCCGGCGATGAGAGCGGAGAGGTCGGTGCGCTCCGGCATGCCCCGAGTGTGCCCCGGCGGTCGGATTCCGGACACCCCTGCCCGGCCGTATCCCGCCCACCGGTCCGGGCCGCCCGCGTCCGGCCGGGCGGGCCGGGGACGCGGTCCGGGCGCGCGGTCAGCGGCCCAGGTGGGCCAGCGTGTGCGCCGGCCGGTCGGTGATGATGCCGTCCACCCCGGCGGAGAGGACGAGGTCCAGGTCGGCCGGCTCGTTGACGGTCCACACGTAGACCTGGTTGCCCGCCGCCCGCAACGCGGGCACGAGTTGCGGGCGGGCCCGCACCAGCGCCACGCCGGGCCCGGCGATCCGGGCGCCGAAGGGCAGCCGCCCCGCCCGCAGCCAGGGCGGCAGCACCTCCAGCAGCAGCACCGTGGGCAGCGCGGGGGCCAGTTCCCGCGTCCGGCGTACGGCCAGCGCGGAGAACGACATGACGGTGACGCGTACCGGATCGTCCGGTTTCGGCTCGGCCAGGCCGTACCGGCGCAGCATCGCGACGAGCCGGCGCTCGACGTCGCCGCCGTAGCGGGAGGGGTGCTTGGTCTCCACGAGCAGCCGGACCGGCCGCCCGGCGGTGAGCACCGCGTCCAGCAGCCGCTCCAGGGTGAGCAGCCGGGTGTGCGACTCGTCCAGCACCTCGTCCCCGTCGGCGGGCACGCAGCGGGGGTGCCAGGAGCCGAAGTCCAGCGCCTCCAGCTCGGCGAGGGTACGCGTGCTCACCAGGCCCTGACCGTTGCTGGTGCGGTCGAGCCGGCGGTCGTGCACACAGACCAGGTGCCCGTCCCGGGTCAGCCGGACGTCGCACTCCAGCCCGTCCGCACCCTCGTCGAGGGCGCGTAGGTAGGCGGCGAGGGTGTGCTCGGGCAGGTCGTACGAGGAGCCGCGGTGCGCGAAGACCAGGGGTGCGCCCATCCCGCCCGCCTAGAGGACGTGGCCCGGCTGTCCGTTCCCGCCGACGACGGGTCTCCCGGCGGCGGCCCACTCGTCCATCCCGCCCGCGACGTTGCGCACCTGGTCCCAGCCGTTGCGCATCAGGTAGGCGACGACCTGGGCGGAGCGCCCGCCGGAGCGGCAGATGACGGCGACGTCGCGGTCGGCGGGCACCTCCGCGATCCGGGCCGGCAGCTCCATCATCGGCAGGTGGTGCGCGCCGGGAGCGTGGCCGGCGGCCCACTCGTCGTCCTCGCGGACGTCGAGCAGGTAGGTGTCGTCGGCGATCTCGGGCACGGTCACGGTGGGAACCTGGGGTCCGAACACGCGCCAAGCCTAGAACCTCGCCCGGCCGACCGTCGGCGGGCGGTCGGTGCTGCCGGGTGCGGCGAGGTGGGGGCGTCCCGCACGTCACAATCGGGTGACCCACCGGGGGTTGGCCCGGGCCCACTCCGGCACCCGGGTGCCGCGGACCGCCTCGAACAGCCCGTTCCCGCCGTTGTCGAGGACCACGTACGACACCTGGTCGATGGTCTGCGGGTGGGAGGGGACCTGCACGCCGCGCAGCGCGTCGGCCGGCAGGTCGCGCAGCGCGAGGACCAGGTCCTCCAGCGGTACGCCGTTGGTGTCCACGGTCAGCGAGCTGCCCACCGCCCGGATCACCTGGTCGAGCTTGACGGGATTGGTCCGCAGCGACGTCTCGTTCGTGCGCTCCAGCAGGGCCCGGAGCAGTTGCTGCTGGTGCGTCTGCCGGTCGTAGTCACCGCCGGGCAGGTCGTAGCGTTGGCGGACGTAGTCCAGCGCCTCGCCGCCGTCCATCTGCTGGCAGCCGGGGTGGAAGACCCGGTCGGTGTGGATCGAGCGGACCTCGGTGTCCACGCACATGCGTACCCCGCCGAGCAGGTCGATGACCTTGCGGAAGCCGGAGAAGTCGATCAGGGCGGCGCCGTCGAAGCGGATCCCGGTCAGCCGGGCCAGGGTGGCCGAGAGCAGTCGGGTGCCCGGCTCGCCACCCCCGCCGTGCTCGTACGCCGCGTTGATCTTGTCCTGCCCGCCGCCGAAGCCGTTGCCGGGCGGGATGGCGACCAGCAGGTCCCGGGGGACGGAGACGAGGTACGCCTCGCGCCCGCCGGCGGGCACGTGCACGATGAGGATACTGTCCGACCGGCGGTCCGCCGCGCTGCCGCTCTGCCACCGGTCGGTCCCCACGAGCAGGTAGTTCAGCGGCCCGTGGGGGTCGGTCCGGTCCCGCCGGGCGGTGGGGTCGAGCAACTGCTCCCGCACCACGGTGCGCTCGTACCGGTCGCCGAGCACCCGGAGGCCGACCACGGCGAGCCCGGCCAGCAGCACCACGGCCAGGCCGAGGCCGAGCAGGACGCGGGGCCAGCGGGCGCGGCGCGGCCGGGCGGCCCGGGCGTCGGCCCCGGTCCGTGCCCGACCGTCGCGCGCCGATCTGGACGTGACCCCTCCCCGCGGCCGTACGTGAATCTCTCTCACGTCAGGCTACGGGCGGCTCCGTGGTCCCGGGCCGCTTCACCGAGTTTGCCCGGCCGCCCCGCTCGCGGGCCGGGCAGGGCCGGCGCTATGTGCGGCTGGATATCACCTGAGGGTTGGCGAAGACGAACTCGGCCAGCTTGTCCTGCTTGACCGCGTGGAACATGTCCAGCGTCTCCTGGCTCAGCGTCTCCCGGCTGCCGTCGCCGTGGAAGGTGCCGCCGTTGGTCTTCAGCATGACCAGGTCGTTGCCGGTGACGCCGCGCATCGTGAAGACGAAGTCGGCGACGGGCACCCCGCCGACGTCGAGGATGAACGCCTTGCCGGCCGCCGTGATCAGCTCGTTCAGCTTGAGCGGGTTGGTCAGCGTGCCGTTCTGCGTGGCCTTCTTCGCCATCGCCTTGATGAGCTGCTGCTGGTTCTGCTGGCGGTCGTAGTCGCCGTTCTTCAGAGTCTTGCGCTGGCGGGAGTAGTCCAGCGCCTCCCAACCCTCCATCTCCCGGCAGCCCTTCTTGTGCACCACGGGCTTCATCGGCTTGCCGGTCTTCTTGGCGTCCGCGTTCCACATCGGCTTGCCGTCGACGTACGACATGTGGATCGACTGGACCTCCTGGCTGACGCAGATGCGAACCGAGCCGAGGGTTTCGATGATGTTCTTGAAGCCGCCGAAGTTGATGATCGCGGCGCCGTCGAAGCTGATCCCGGTCATCTTCTTGATCGTCTGTGCCATCAACTGCGCGCCGCCCTCCCAGCCGCCGCCGTTGCGGGCGCCGGCCTGGAACGCGGCGTTGATCTTGTCGACCCCGCCGGAGTAGCCGCTCTTCTTGAAGGCCGGGATCTGGGCCTCCGTGTCGCGCGGGATCGAGATCAGGTACGCCTGGTCGTGCGTCGCGGGAATGTGCAGCACGATGATGCTGTCCGCCCGGACGTCGTCGGCGGCCCACCGCTCCCGGGCGTCCACGCCGAGGAGCAGCATGTCGATCGGGCCGTCCAGGTTGGCACCGCCCTCGGCGTCCGACTTGCCCGCGTCACCCAGCAGGTTGCGCTGGGCGATGTTGCCGGTGGCCTTGCTGATCAGGGCCTTGCTACCGACGATCGCGACGCCGCTGGTCATCATCAGCACGGCGCCGAGGATTAGGGTGAGTCGGGCCCAGAGCGGGTCCTTGCGGCGCGACCGCTTCTTCGCGGGCCGGCCGCCTGTCTTTCCGCCCTTTCCGGGCTGGGTCGGGGTGGTCGTGGCGGCCCGCGCCGGGCCGCCGGAGGACTCCAGCGCCGGAGGGCGACGGCTGGTCTGAACCGGCATGCGTGCTCCAGCTCGCGTGATCAGGGGGCGGGATCACTGTACGGACGCTTTCCCGTCCTGGGTAGTTCGTCGGGACGTCAATTGGCGTTCTCCCCGCCGCCATCCAGCAAAACTGTCCAAACGTCCAGATCGATACGACCGGTCGGCCGTTGGCTCACAGGAAACGCGACGCCGGCCCCCGACCCGCGATGACGTCCGTCGATCACGGTAGGGGCCGGCGTCGATGCGGAGCGGGTCAGTTCCCGGTGCCGTCGGCCTTCTGGTTGGCCTTCACCCACGCGGTCATGGTGTCGGCGGACATCGCCTTGTACATGGCCAGCGCCTTCTCCTTGTCCGAGACCACCACGGATTCCCCGTTGATGGTCTGGCTGCCGACGTGCGGGCTGGTCACGAAGGTGAGGTTCTCGCCCCGCAGGTTGCGGAACTGCACCGCCATGTCGACCAGCGAGAAGCCCTCGTCGACGGTGACCGCGGCGGTCACCGACTTGAGGAAGTCGTTCAGCTTCTTCGGATTGGTCAGCGTGCCCGTGCTCGCCGCCTTGTCCATCAGCGCGCGGAGGAACTCCTGCTGGTGGCGCATCCGGGCGAAGTCGCCGTCCGGGAACTGCTTGCGCTGCCGGATCCAGTCCAGCGCCTCGGCGCCGTCCATGTGGTTGGTGCCCTTGGTGAAGGTCCGGTACGGCTTGTGGATCGAGGTGATGGTCCGTTCGACCTTCAGGTCGACGCCGCCCAGGGCGTCGGTGACCTGCTTGAAGCCGGCGAAGTCGATCGCCATCACGTGGTCGAGCCGCACGTCGGTGAAGCACTCCACCGTCCGGACGGCCAGTGGCAGCCCGCCGAACGCGAACGCCGCGTTGATCTTCCCGCGCTGGCCGGAGCCGCACTCCGCGTTGGCGCCTTCGGGGATCGGCACGTAGAGGTCGCGGGGGATGGAGACCAGATAGGCCTGCTGGTGGTCGGACGGGATGTGCATCACGATGATCGTGTCGGCCCGCCACTTGCTGGACTGATCCACCGGGGCGTCCGGGTCCCGCGAGTCGCTGCCGACCAGCAGGATGTTCAGCGCGCCGTCCACCGCCTTGGCCGGCCGGCCGCCGGTGATCTCGGAGAACGGGTCGGTGCGGGCCAGGTCGTCGTTCAGGCTCCGGGCGTAGAACCAGGCGCCGGCCCCGCCCAGGAGCGCGAGCACCAGCACGGCGACGCCGGCCACCAGGCCGATCCGGCCCCACCGGGGACGCGCGCCGCGCCGCCCCGGGCGGTAGGGGCCGCCGGGACCGCCCGGTCCGCCCGGTCCGCCGGGGCCACCCGGACCCGACGGGCCACCCGGGCCGCCGGACCGCGCCTCGTCCGGCGACGGGTACCAGCGGGCCTCGGCCGGCCGGGCGCGACCCGCGGTGTCCCGGCCGGAGCCGGGCACCGACGCGCGCCCGGCGCTGCGGTGCAGGTACGGGAGCGGGACACCGGCGGGCGTGGTCGCTGACATGTAACTCAGGGTACGTACGACCGGCCACTGTCGCCTCCAGGCGAAGCCGGCGTTTGTCGGCGTCGCCCGGGCGGTCGGTTACCCTAGCCGCTCGCGGAAGTACTCGATCGTGCGCCGGAGGCCGTCTTCGGGCGCCACGGTCGGCTCGTAGCCGAGCAGTTCACGGGCGAGGGTCAGGTCGGGGCGGCGCATCTCCGGGTCGTCGGCGCTGCGCGTGATGTAGGTCACCTCGGAGCTGCTGCCGCAGAGGGACACGATCGTCTCGGCGAGTTGCCGCATGCTCATCTCGTGCTCGGTGCCGCAGTTGATCGGCCCCGTCTCGCGGGAGTCGAGCAGCAGCAGGATCCCGCGGACCAGGTCCGCCACGTAGCAGATCGAGCGGGTCTGGTTGCCGGTGCCGTGCACGGTGATCGGCTCCCCGCGCAGCGCCTGGGAGATGAACGTCGGGATGGCGCGGCCGTCGTCCGGCCGCATCCGGGGGCCGTACGTGTTGAAGATCCGGACGATCGCGGCGTCCAGCCCACGGCTGCGGTGGTAGGCCATGGTGGCCGCCTCGGAGAAGCGCTTCGCCTCGTCGTAGACGCTGCGGATGCCGATCGGGTTGACGTTGCCCCAGTACGTCTCGCGCTGCGGGTGCTCCTTCGGGTCCCCGTACGCCTCCGAGGTGGAGGCCATCAGGAACCGGGCGCCGTCGGCGACCGCGCGGTCCAGCAGGTGCAGGGTGCCCACCGACCCGACCCGGAGGATCTCCACCGGCAGCTTCTCGAAATCCGTCGGGCTCGCCGGGGAGGCCATGTGCAGGATGGCGTCGAACCGCTCGGCCATGGCCGGGTGGTGGGTCGGCAGTCCGTCGGAGATGTCGGCCTCGACCAGCGTGAACCTCGGCTCGTCCGCCAGGTGGGCGACGTTCTCCTTGGACCCGGTGACGAAGTTGTCCAGGGCGACCACCGTGCAGCCGCGGGCGATCAGCGCGTCGACCAGGTGCGACGGTACGAAACCGGCGCCGCCGGTGACGAGGACACGGTGACCGCTTCCGAAGCGCGCAGCAACGTTCATGCCGGTCAGCCTACCCATCGCCCCGGTCCCGCACCGGGCGTGGCGGGAGGGCCCCCGGCGCCGGGGACCCCTCCGTCGGGTGGGTCAGTGGGCACCGGCGCCGGTGAGTGCGCGCACCTCCAACTCGGCGTACTTCTCCTCGTCGTGTTCCGTCGAGATCATGGTCCCGATCCAGCCGCACAGGAAGCCGAACGGGATGGAGAGGATGCCCGGGTTGGACAGCGGGAACCACTGCCAGTCATGGTTCGGGAACATCGCGGTGGGTGCCCCCGAGACCACCGGCGAGAAGAACACCAGCAGGACGGCGGAGAGCAGGCCGCCGTAGATGGCCCAGACCGCGCCCGAGGTGTTGAACCGCTTCCAGAACAGGCTGTAGAGGATCGCCGGCAGGTTGCCCGAGGCGGCCACCGCGAAGGCGAGCGCCACCAGGAAGGCCACGTTCAGATTCTGCGCGTAGATCGACAGG
Source organism: Micromonospora sp. NPDC052213 (assembly GCF_040679695.1). Classification (NCBI taxonomy): domain Bacteria; kingdom Bacillati; phylum Actinomycetota; class Actinomycetes; order Micromonosporales; family Micromonosporaceae; genus Micromonospora; species Micromonospora sp. NPDC052213. Next base: position 53,302 of record NZ_JBFAVI010000005.1, on the reverse strand, counting down.
ACGATCGAGATCGCGCCGATCACCAGGGCGGAGACGCGGGCGACCCGCACCTCCTGCCGCTCCGACGCCGCCCCGTTCCTGATCACGTTGGCGTAGAAGTCGTGCGCCAGACTCGACGAGGAGGCGAGGGTCAGGCCGGCCACCACGGCCAGGATGGTGGCGAAGGCGACCGCCGCGATGATCGCCAGGAGGGTCGCCCCGCCCAGGTCGCCGCCGAGGAAGTCGATGCCGAGCGCCTCGGCGAGCTGCGGCGCGGCCGTGTTGCCCGCCTTGTCCTGTGCCGTGATCGCCTCGCCGCCCACCAGCGCCGCGGCGCCGAAGCCGAGCGCCAGGGTCAGCAGGTAGAAGGTGCCGATGATGCCGATCGCCCAGAGCACGCTCTTGCGGGCCGCCTTGGCGGTCGGGACGGTGTAGAACCGGATCAGGATGTGCGGCAGACCGGCCGTGCCGAGCACCAGCGCGATGCCGAGCGAGAGCAGGTCCATCTTGCTGTAGAAGGTCTTCAGCGCGTCGCCGGGCGTGTCGACGCCGTACCGCAGCCCGGGTTCCAGGAAGGCGCTCCCCTTGCCGGAGGCGGCGGCGGCATCGCCGAGCAGCGACGACAGGTTGAACTTGTAGTGCGCCAGCACCAGCACGGTCATCACCAGCGCGCCGCCCATGAGCAGGAACGCCTTGACGATCTGCACGTAGGTGGTGCCCTTCATGCCGCCCACCGTGACGTAGATGATCATCAGGGCGCCGACCATGATGATGGTGGCGACCTTGGCGGTGTCCGCGTCCATGCCGAGGAAGGTGGTGCCCGGCTTGATGCCGAGCAGCAACGCGACCAGCGCGCCCGCGCCCACCATCTGGGCCAGCAGGTAGAAGATCGACACGGTGATGGTGGAGACCGCCGCGGCGGTACGCACTGGGCGCTGGCGCATCCGGAAGGCCAGCACGTCGGCCATCGTGTAGCGGCCGGAGTTCCGCAGCAGCTCCGCGACCAGCAGCAGGGCCACCAGCCAGGCGACCAGGAAGCCGATCGAGTAGAGGAAGCCGTCGTAGCCGTAGAGGGCGATGATGCCGGCGATGCCGAGGAACGAGGCGGCCGACATGTAGTCGCCGCCGATCGCCATGCCGTTCTGGAAGCCGGAGAAGGACCGCCCGCCGGCGTAGAAGTCGGTGGCGGTCTTGGTCTGCCGGCTGGCCCAGATGGTGATGGCCAGGGTCACCGCCACGAAGACCAGGAACAGGGTGATGGTGAGGTTGCGGGCCGTGGTGCTGCCCGCCTCAGCCGCGAGGACCGTGTTCATGCGTCACCTCCCCGATCTCGGCGCGGATCCGGTCGGCGACCGGATCGATCCTCCGGTCGGCGAACCGGGAGTAGAGCCAGGCGATCACGAAGGTGGAGACGAACTGGAGCAGGCCGAAGACGAGGGCGACGTTGATGTTGCTGCCGAACAGCTTCGTGCCCATGAAGTCCCGCGCGTACGCGGACAGGATCACGTAGAGCGCGTACCACAGGAAGAAGGCGACGGTCATCGGGAAGACGAAGCCGCGCAGCGCGCGGCGCAACCCGGCGAACTCGTCCGACCGCTGTACGGCGAGGTACCGGTCCGCCGCTGACGCGGAGGGCGCGGACGCGGGTGTGTCCGTGGACATTTGTGGATCACCACCTTCACAGGCGTCGGGGTTTTCGCGCACGGTAGAAAGCGCGCTCCCCGCCGGGGAAGGCTGAGATCGACGCCGGTCGGCGGCTGCGCCGAACGGCACGGTGGCTGCGCCGAGTGACGCAGCTCACTCCGCTGAACGGTCGTCGGGGTCGAACCACCGGTCCGACCCCGGTCCCGTCTCCGGCCCGGTGGTCGCCGGTCACGACGGGCCACGAAACCGGTGGCCCGGGCCGGATGCTCCGCAGCCAGTCGTCCGGGACGTGCCGGTCCTCGTCAGGTCAGCTCGCGGTACCGGCCCCGGTAGTGCAGCAGCGGATCCGTCTCCCCGGTCAGCTCGACGGCTTCGATGGTGGCCTCCACCAGCAGGCCCCAGCCGTACTCGCGGGCGGCGTCGAGCCGGCATCCCGCCCAGCCCCCGGCGTCGGTCGGCACCGGACCGTAGGGCGTGTCGGTCCACGCCCCGGTGGCGAAGAGACCGCCCGGCGACGGGAAGAGGCCGGCGAACCGGTCGGCGAGCTGCCGGTGCGCCGGGTTCAGCGGGGTCACCGCGAAGCGGCCGGCGGACTCGACCGCCGCCCACAGGTCCGACTCCGGGTCGACCAGGCCGAGCAGCCGGTCCGGCTCGCCCTCCGCCACCAGCGTCGACGACACCGTCAGGCCCGCCGGCCCGGGCGCCGTCCAGAGGGTCACCGGCGAGGCCAGCCGGCCCCGCAGCCGGCGTACGGGGGAGCGCTGCCCGGCGGGCACGGCGAACGGGTCGGTGTGGTGGATCTCGGCGCCCGGCTCATGATTCACGTGAAACATTGTGCCGCCCCCCGCTCCCGCCGGGGCCGTTCCGCCCGCCCCCTGCTCGCCCTGGCTCAGCCCGGTCGGCCGGGCCAGGCCGGGTCGCCCGGATGATCAGTTGATGGAGAACCGGTGCCCAGCGCCGTCTGCGCCTGGTTTTCCGCCAACTGATCATCGCCGGTCGGGCAGGTCGGTCGGGCACTCCTGATTCGGGCCGAGGCGTACCTCTGCTGCTCAGTCGTCGGTGAGGGCGCGGCGGGCGGCGGCCAGCACCTCGGGGTCGGTGCAGCCGGCGGCGTAACCGGCGATCCGGCGGCGGATGTCCCGGCGGAGCAGCCAGACCCCGATCCGGTCGGCGACCGGACGTAGGAACGCCGGACGGCAGCGGAAGCTGTACCGCCAGGTGGCGACCGTGAACCCCGGCTCGGACGCGGGCGCGAAGCGCCACCCGCCGGCGAACATCTCGAAGAACCACGGGCCACTCACCATCTTCATGCCGACGTGGCTCGGCGGCGCCCAGGAGACGTACTCGCTGACCATGGTCAGCCCGTGCCGGGAGCGGGTGAAGGTGCGAACGCCCTTGCCGGGGCGGGTCGCCCCGCCGACGAGTCGCTGCTCGCGGACGAACGGGTCCCAGCGGTAGCGCACCGGCGCGGTGGTCTGCGAGACCGCGAAGGCCAACTCGGGTGGCACCGGCACGGTCGCCACCGCCTCGACGACGGGCATCCGGCCATTGTGCCGCCGCCCGGCAAGCCCCCGGCGCGGGCGGCGCGGCTCTGCCCGGCACACCGTGTGGGTGCTGCGGGTCGCGGCCAGACGGTGTCGGTTCTCAGCGGCGCGGGGTCACCGTGGCGAGCAGTTCGGGCATGCGGCGGTCCAGCACGTCGCCGGCCAGGTACGCGCCGAGCAGCGCGGCGCCCAGCCCGTACGCCGCGCCGACCGGCAGGGCCAGCCAGAGCCAGACGTCGCCGAGCAGCCCGGCGGCCACCACCATCGGCACCGCGGCGACCGCCGAGGCGAGCATGGACAGCAGGGTGAGGAAGCTCTTCGCCACCCCGGCGCCGCTGTTCAGCGCGAACGGGTTGCTCGTCTCCGGCAGCGAGTACGCCCCGAGCACCGAGACGAAGGTGTTGACGGCGAGCCCCGCGCCGTAGGTGGCGATCAGGGTGCCCGCCATCAGCCCGATCCAGCCGGGCTCGCCGAGGACCACCGCCACCACCACGGAGATCACCGCCAGCATCGGCAGCAGGTAGATCGAGAACGCGGCCATCCGGGCGCGCAGCTCCACCTGCCCCGGCACGCCCGCCACCACGTTCGCGGCGTACGCGCTGCCGTCGAAGCCGAACTGGTTGGCCAGCGTGACCGCGGCGAGCAGGCCCACGAAGAGCATCGACACGGTGACCAGCACCGGCGACGCCGTGTCGGGGACGCTGAACCCCTGCTCCGCCCCCACGCTGAAGCCCGAGCCGCCGAGGTTGACCATGACCGGCACGAAGAGGCCGACGACCGCGACGGTGATCAGGTTGGCCCGCCGCCGGGCGTCCCGCCACCAGTAGCGGACGTCCCGGGCGACCAGCGCGCCGAACCGGTCCCGGCGGGCCCAGCCGACCGCGCGCGGGAAGAGCTGGGCGACCGCCCCGCCGGCCACGCCGCGTCGGTCCCGGGCCGGGCCGGCGCTGGCCGCGCCCACCATGGCCGACTCGAGCGAGCGGGACCACCAGGCCAACAGCGCGACGATCGCCGCCGCCGTGATCAGCAGCTTCACCGGGGCGGCCCAGGCGCGGCCCTCGGCCACGTCGATGCCGGCCGTCCAGGGGGCGCCGAACGGCGTCCAGCCGACCACCTCGGCCACGCCGTCGAGCCGGTCCCAGTCCGCGTCCCCGAGGGCGGCGACGCCCGCGAGCTGCAACGGGCCGAGCAGCGCGGCGAGCACGGCGAGCAGCACGGCGGCCAGGTCACGGACCCGGCGGGACCGCAGCGCCGTGGCGAACGCGCTGGTGACCGCCCGGGCCCCCGCGACGCAGAGCAGAAGCCCGGCGACCACCCCGACCGACATCACCGCGGCGGCGGACCAGCCGCCCAGCGCCCCGGCGGTGACCACCAGCCCGGAGAGGGCCAGCAGCACCGCGAGCGTGGGGACGCTGACGAAGGCGGCGGCGAACAGGCCGGTGACCAGCGTGCGGCGGGGCAGCGGCAGCAACGCGAACCGGGCCGGGTCCAGCGTCTCGTCCACCCCGAAGAAGACCAGCGGCAGCAGCAGCCAGCCGAGCACGGCCAAGCCGCCGCCGAGGGAGGCGACCATCAGCGCGTAGCGGCCCCCGTCGGCCAGGCCGGGCGCGGCGAAGAGGAAGAAGCCGGTGCCGCCGAGCCAGAGGCCGGCCAGCACACCGGCCACGAAGAGGCCGACCCGCCAGCCCTGGCCCCGGAAGTTGTTGCCCATCACCCGCAGCTTCAGCCGGACGAAGTGCCGGGCGGAGACCCGTCGGACCGCCGTCGCCGGGCTGGTCGGGTGCGTCACCGCGACAGCCACGCCAGCTCCTCACCGGTCGCCGTGCGGCCGCCGACCACCTCGACGAAGACCTGCTCCAGCGGCCGGCCACCGCGCACCTCGTCGATGGTGCCGACCCGCTTGATGGTGCCCGCCGCCAGGATCGCCACGTGTGAGCAGAGCCGCTCGACGACCTCCATGACGTGGCTGGAGAAGACGACCGTCCCGCCCCCGGTCACGTACCGGTGCAGGATGTCCCGGATCAGCGCGGCCGAGACCGGGTCGACCGCCTCGAAGGGCTCGTCCAGCACGAGCAGCCGGGGCCCGTGCAGCAGCGCGCAGGCCAGGCCGATCTTCTTCTTCATGCCGGCCGAGTAGTCGACCACCAGGGTCCGCCCGGCGTCGCCGAGCGCGAGCACGTCCAGCAGCTCCGCCGCCCGCTGGTCGACCACCGCCGGGTCCATGCCGCGCAGCAGGCCGTGGTACGCGAGCAGCTCCGCGCCGCTGAGCCGGTCGAAGAGGCGTACGCCGTCCGGCATCACGCCGAGCAACTGCTTCGCGGCCACCGGGTCGGCCCAGACGTCGTGCCCCAGCACCCACGCCCCACCGGCGTCGGGCCGGAGCAGGCCGACCGCCATGGACAGGGTGGTCGTCTTGCCGGCGCCGTTCGGGCCGAGCAGGCCGTAGAAGGAACCGGCCGGGACGTCGAGGTCGACACCGGCCACCGCGACCTTGCCGTCGAACTGTTTGGCCAGGCCACGGAGGGAGAGAGCCGGGTGCTCAGCAGTCATGGGTCCGACCGTATCCGGCATCGGCCGGCCACCGGTCCGGCCGCAGGATGATCCCCGGTCATCCCCGAGGCGTACCCGGGACGTGGCGGCGGTCGCTCACAGCCGCAGCGCCTCCGGCGCGTGCAGCCGGAGCATGGTCGCCCCGACGTCGGCGGGCGCCCGACGGCGGGTCGCCACGGACACCGCCACCATCACGGTGAAGGCCAGCGGCACCGTCCACGCGGCCGGCTGCGCGGTGAGCGTGGCCGGCCAGCCGGACAGCGGCGGGCCGAGCACGGTGACCAGCACCGCCCCGACCGCGGCCCCGCCGCCGACCAGGATCCCGGCGGCGGCGCCGAGGTCGGTCAGCCCGCGCCACCAGATGCCGAGCACCAGCAGCGGGCAGAAGCTGGACGCGGCGACCGCGAACGCCAGCCCGACCACCTGGGACACGTCCAGCCCGGCGAGGTTGAGCGCGAGCACCGCCGGCACGCCGCCGGCGATCACCGTGGCCAGCCGGAACCCGCGGACCGAGCCCCGGCCGAGCACGTCGGTCGAGATCACCCCGGCAACGCTGGTGAGCAGCCCGGACGAGGTGGACAGGAAGGCCGCGAACGCGCCGGCCGCGACCAGCGCGGCGAGCAGCCGCCCGGTCGGCCCGTCGCCCAGCGCGGCTCCCGGCAGCAGCACCACCACCGCGTCCGTCTGGCCGGTGACCAGCAGTTGCGGGGTGTAGATCCGGCCGAGCACCCCGTAGATGGTCGGCAGCAGATAGAACGCGCCGACCAGGGCCAGCACGACCAGCGTGGTGCGCCGGGCGGCCGCGCCGTCCGGGTTGGTGTAGAAACGCACCAGCACGTGCGGCAGCCCCATGGTGCCGAGGAAGGTGGCCAGGATCAGCGAGTAGGTCGCGAACAGGCCCCGGTCGTCGTCCCCGGCGGTGCTCGGCAGCAGCCAGTCGGCCGCGTCGGTGGCCACCCCGGAGACCTCCGGCACCGGGTCACCGGCGGCGAAGGACAGCTCGTCGCCGGGGCGTACCTCCCGGATCTGGCCGTCGGGAAGGGTGAGGGTCGCGCGGTGCTCGACCACGACGGTGGTCGCGGTCCGGAACGTCGGCCCGTCGGGCGGGGTCACCGCCGGCCGGGCGTCGGCCTGCCACTGCAACGCCAGGAAGATCGCCGGTACGGCGAGCGCGGTCAGCTTCAGCCAGTACTGGAAGGCCTGGACGAAGGTGATCGCGCGCATGCCGCCGAGCGCCACGTTCGCGGTGACCACCACGGCCACCAGCAGGGCCCCCAGGGGGTACGGCGAGCCGGTCACCGTGGCCAGCGTCAGCCCCGCCCCCTGGAGCTGCGGCACGAGGTAGAGCCAGCCGATGAAGATCACGAATGCGGTGGCGAGGATGCGTAGCCGGCGCGAGCCGAGCCGCAGCTCGCAGAAGTCCGGCAGGGTGAACGCGCCGGAGCGGCGCAGCGGCGCGGCCACGAAGAGCAGCAGCGCGAGGTAGCCGGCGGCGAAGCCCACCGGGTACCAGAGCACGTCGACGCCGTACTTGAGGATCAGCCCGGCGACGCCGAGGAAGCTCGCCGCCGAGAGGTACTCCCCGCCGATCGCCGCCGCGTTCCAGGTCGGGCTGATCGCCCGCGAGGCGACCAGGAAGTCGGAGGTGGTGCGCGCCAGCCGCAGCCCGTAGAAGCCGATGCCGACGGTGACCAGGGTGACCGCCACGATCGCCGGGACGACGAGACCGTTGCCCACGTCAGCGCTCCGGCCGCTGGACGAGGTCGGTGAAGTCCTGCTCGTTCCGTTCGGCGAGCCGCACGTACGCCCAGCCGACCGCGATCAGGAACGGGAACGAGACCACGCCGAGCAGCAGCCAGGGCAGGTTGACGCCGAGCACGGTGATCCGGCCGACGTCGGGCGCGATGGCGAACAGCCACGGCAACCCGCCGAGCCCGATCGCCACCACCAGGGAGAGCCGCAGGGCCAGCGCGAACTGGGCCCGGACCAGCCCCCGGACGAGCGCCTCGCCGACCCGGGTCTGCTGGGCCAACTCGGCGCGGGTGAGCTGCGCCCGGTCCTCCCGGCGGGACACCTCGGCCAGCACGATCCGGGTCCGGGGCGGGGTGGCCGGAGCCTGTCCCGGTACGCCCGGCCGTGGCTGCCCGGACAGCCCCGGCCGTGGCTGCTCCGGCGGCCCGGGCCGGCCTGCGGTCCGGGCCGCCCGTGCGCGATCGTCGGCGGCGGCCACCCCGGCAGTCTCGCCTGATCAGCGCGAATGTCAAGGGGCCGGTCGGCGTCGCGTCGGGTGCGCGGCCCGGTCGGTGGGGCCGTCCGCACCGGGTTGTGCATAACCTGTGGAGAACGCGTCATCCCTGTGGATAACTCCGTGGAAAGCGCTGTCACCGGAACCTTCTGCCCCGCTGGCGAGTGGGACAGGTGGAGAAGGGAGGTGACGGTGTCCGACGGTGATCTGATCTCGGAGGTATACGCCGGGTGTTTCCGCCGGCTCGTGGTCCAGCTGTACGCGGTGACCGGCGACCTGAGCGAGGCGCAGGAGGCGGTCCAGGAGGCGTTCACCCGTGCGCTCGCCGCGCCCCGGCGCTTCGCCGGGCTGGAGAACCCGGAGGCGTGGCTGCGGCGGGTGGCCGTCAACGTGGCGCGCAGCCGCCACCGGCGTCGCCGCGTGCTCGACGGGCTGCTGCGCCGGATCGGCCCGCCGCCGGTCGTCGCGGACACCGCGCCGGAACACCTGGCGCTGCTCGCCGCCCTGCGGCAGCTACCGGATGGGCAGCGGCACGCGCTCGCCCTGCACTACCTCGTCGACCTGCCGGTGGACGAGGTCGCGCACGCGCTGGGCGTCTCGGCCGGCACGGTGAAGTCCCGGCTGGCCCGGGGCCGGCAGGCCCTCGCCCTGCTGCTGACCGACTCCGACGCCACCGACACCACGAGTACCGGGAGGGTCGATGTCCGATCGTGAGTTCAGCGGGTTCAACGCCGGGACCGTCGCCGACGCCGTCCGTCAGCCGCCGCTCGACGACCTGTGGGCGGCCGCCCGGGCCCGCCGCCGGCAGCGTACCGCCGGGTTGGCGCTGGCCCTCGTCGTTGCCTTCGCCAGCATGGGGGTCCTGCCCCTGGCCGCCGGCAACCGGGGGGTCGACTGGGCCGGGCCGGACCAGCCTCCGGTGAAGCCGGACCGGGGCGGGCAGTTCTTCCTGACCGGACCGGACTCGGGCGTCGTCGCGGGAGTGTGGGTCAGCGACGGGGGATGTCCCACCGTGCGGTTCAGGCACACCGATGACGGCGGGCGGAGCTGGACCGGCGACGAGGCGACCCGCTACCGCAGCACCCGCTGCGCCGAGGACGCCGAGGGAAGGCCGCTCGCCACCCCGCAGTTCTCGGTGCTCGGACAGCGCTCCTATCTGGTTCGCGACGGGGACCTGCTGAAGCTCTCCACCGACTACGGCCGCACCTGGCGGGACGCCGCGCAGGCGATGGTGACGGTGTCCGCCTTCCCGGCGAAGGCCCGGCCGGTCTTCTGTCAGTGGGACGTGGGCTGTGGCGCGCTCCGGGAACCGGTGGCCGTGGACCCGTCGACGGGGGCGGTGTACCGGCTCGGCGGCACGCCACCGTCGCCCTATCCGCCCTTCAGCATCTACCCGAGCGTGGACGGAGCCATCTGGGTGACCTACTGGCCGGGTGACATCGGCGTCATGGTGGTCGCTCGGAGCGTGGACCGGGGCGCCACCTGGAACACCTGGCGGCCGGCCAAGGGGGCGGACGTGCGTGGGGTGGTCGGGGTCAGTGGACAGGAGGCGTACCTGTTGATCAATCCGCTGCCGCCGCCGGGTGAGTCACCGATGGCGGTGGAGGGTCCGGTCCAGCTGCTGCGGACCACCGACGGCGGGAAGAGTTGGGCGGACGTCGGCACCGACCTGCCCGACACGCCCGAGATGAAGGCGGCCACCATCGGCTCGGACGGCGCACTGCTGGTGGCCGAGTCGGACAACATCGGCGGTGAGAACGAGGTGCCCACCTTCACCTCGCGCCTGTGGGCCAGCCGAGACTCCGGACGGCACTTCACCACGGTCCGCGCGTACGAGCGGCGCGACGGCGGGGTCGGCGCCGCCCCCGGGTACGCCTGGCTCTACGGCCGCGACGACATGACGGTGGGCGGCGCGGACCACGTGCAGCTCACCACGGACGGCGTGACCTGGACCCGGTTCCCTCTCCCGGACTGACCGGGCGCGGGACGGCCGGGCAGAGGCGATCAGGCCGGGACGGCCGGGGCGTCAGCTCCCCGGCCGTCCCGGCGACCGCTCAGCCCAGCCCGACGCGCTCGGGCCGGGCGGAGGCGGAGCCGAGCCAGGTGTGCGGGTTGCCGTACCAGCACCAGCCGAGCTTCGGCGCGTTCTGGCTGATCCAGAGCGCGGGCACCCGCTTGTCGCCGCAGCGGGAGCCGACCAGCGAGAAGCACTTGTTCTTCGCCAGCGCCTCGGGGTGCAGCGCGACGAAGGCGATTCCCTCGTCGATGCTGAGCGGCAGCCGGCCCTGGCCGGTGATCACCTCCATCGCGGCGGCGGGGGGCAAATTCAGCGTCTCCTCGCCCCGGTCGACGTCGAAGAGCAGGTACGCCGGCCCGGCCGGCACCTCCAGCTCCTTGATCGGGTCGAACTTCGGTAGGTCACCCTCGGCGTAGTGCCGGTCGATGATGCCTGGCTTCCGCCTGCCGGCCAGGGTGAGCCGCGCGACGCGCTCCTCCACCGGCACCAGGTCGCGGGTGACCACCAGCAGGAACGGCACCCGTCCCTCGGTCGGGGCGGGCAGGCCGGCCGCCCCGGCGACGGCCGCCGCGCGCAGCGGGGCGACCAGGTCACGGAAGGCGTCCTCGGTCAGCTCGGCGAGCGTCGGGTAGCCCAGCTCCACCAGCCGGTCGAGCTGGCGGTCGAATTCGGTCGCGGCGTCGAACAAGGCGGCCTCCATATGTCGTACGGAGTACCGTACAGCGTACGATACAGCGGGCTTATTCCCGATCCCGTGAGCGAGATCCCGGGCCGGCTACCGGGTCAGCGGTTCCAGTCCTGCTTCGCCGCGCGCACCAGCTTGTCCTTCAGCTCGCGGGTGTGCCGGCGGCTGACCGGCAACTCGGCCGAGTCGACCACCACCACGTAGCCGGAGTTGACCAGCCGCAGCTCGGCGATCAGCTTGAGCTGCACCAGGTACGACCGGTGGATCCGGACGAACCCGGCGTCCGCCCAGCGCTCGGCCAGGGTCGCCAGCGACACCCGGACCAGGTGCGAGCCGTCGGCGGTGTGCAGCCGGGCGTAGTCGCCCTGCGCCTCCACCCAGCGCACCGCCGAGCGGGGCAGCATCCGGGTGGTGCCGGCCAGCTCGATCGGGATGGTCGGATCCTCCTCCGCCCGGGCCAGGGCCGCCGGATGCGACGGCACCACCCGGGAGCCGATCACCCGGCGCAGCGACTCGGCGAGGCGCTCGGCGCGTACCGGCTTGCGGACGTAGTCGGTGGCGCCCAGGTCGAACGCGTCCACCGCGCCGTCGTCGTACGCGGTGACGAAGACGATCGCCGGCGGCCGGGCGAAGCGGCGCAGCACCCGGGCCAGCTCCATGCCGTCCAGCCCCGGCATCCGGATGTCGAGGAAGACCACGTCCACGTCGCCGTCGCGGAGCACCCGCAGCGCCTCGGTGGCGTCCCCCGCGGTGTGCAGCCGGGCCACCCGGGGGTCGGCCCGCAGGTGGTACGCCAGCTCGTCCAGCGCCGGCGGCTCGTCGTCGACCGCCAGCACCCGGAGGAAACCGGACGGGTTCACCCCGCCGCTCACGGCGCCACCTCGGTTCGCGACTGCGGGGCTCGCAGACCCGGCTCACTCCTCGCGCTCACGGCGCCACCTCGGTTCGCGACTGCGGGGCTCGCAGACCCGGCTCACTCCTCGCGCTCACGAGCCCGCCCGTACGCCGGGGTGGAACTTCGGCACCCGCATGCTCACCTTCGTACCGGAACCGAGGCCCGTCTCGACGACGAGGCCGAAGCCGTCCCCGAAGACCGAGCGGAGCCGCTCGTCGACGTTGGAGAGGCCGACGTGCTGGCCCGGGTCGTCGCCCGGGTCCCCGGTGGCGCCGGCCAGCTCGGCGATGCCGGCGGTCAGCGCGGTCGGATCCATCCCCACTCCGTCGTCCTCCACCGTTATGTGACATTCCGTGCCCGCGTCCCGGGCCTCGATGCTCACCATGCCCGTGCCCGGCTTGCGGGACAACCCGTGCCGGACGGCGTTCTCGACCAGCGGTTGCAGGCAGAGGAACGGCAGGGTCACGGGCAGCACCTCGGGGGCGATCTGGAGGCGCACCTGGAGCCGGTCGCCGAACCGGGCCCGCTCGATGGTCAGGTAGCGGTCGATCGAGCGCAGCTCCTCGGCCAGCGTGGTGAACTCGCCGTGCGCCCGGAACGAGTACCGGGTGAACTCGGCGAACTCCAGGATCAGCTCCCGGGCCCGGTCCGGGTCGGTGCGCACGAACGAGCCGATCGCGGTCAGCGCGTTGTAGATGAAGTGCGGGCTGATCTGGGCGCGCAGGGCGCGCACCTCGGCGCGGGCCAGCCGCTCCCGCGAGGAGTCCAGCTCGGCCAGGGCGAGCTGGTTGCCGGCCCAGTGCGCCGTCTCCAGGGTGGCCTGCACCAGGCCGGGCTCCGGCTGGCCGTCGGCGACCGCGACCAGCGCGCCGACCGTACGCCCGTCGGCGCCGGTCAGCGGGGCGACCACCGCGCCGCGCACCGGGCAGTCCACCCGGTCGCAGTGCAGCTCCGAGTCGCCGAGCACGGTCGAGCGGCCCGTCGCCACGGCCCGCCGGGCCGCCGCGACCAGTTGGCCGTCGTGGTGCCCGCCCCGCCCGTCCAGGGCGAGCAGCGTGGCCCGGTCCGTCAGCGCCAGCCCGGCCGCCCCCACGAGGGCCCGCAGGTGGCGTACGGCCTTCGCCGCGTTGGCCGCCCCCAGGCCGGCGCGCAGCGGCTCGGCGGCCAGCCCGGCGGTGTGCAACACCTCGTAGGTGGCCCGCTGGGTGGCCGTGGCGATGCCCCGCCGCCCGCGCAGCCGGACCACCGCGAACAGGGCCGCGGCCAGCGCGGTGACCAGCGAGACGACGCCGAAGACGGCCGAGAGGTTGCCACCCACGCAGCGATCCTGGCCCCTGTCGGCCCGCTCGCCAAGGGGTCAGTACGCACCCTTGCGGGCGAGCACCACCCCGACCGTGCGCCACAGGATGCTCAGGTCGTACGCCAGCGACCAGTTGTCGACGTAGTAGAGGTCGAGCCGGACCGCCTCGTCCCAGGACAGGTCGGAGCGGCCGGAGACCTGCCACAGCCCGGTCATGCCCGGCCGGACCAGCAGGCGCCGGCGGACGTCGCCGAGGAAGTCGCCGTCGTCGGCGGGCAGCGGGCGCGGCCCGACCAGCGACATCTCGCCCTTGAGCACGTTGATCAGCTGGGGCAGCTCGTCCAGCGACGAGGCCCGCAGGAAGCGGCCCACCGGGAAGACCCGGGGATCCTGCTTCATCTTGAACAGCATGCCGTCGGTCTCGTTCTGGTCGACCAGGCTGGCCAGCCGGTCCTCCGCGTCCACGTACATGGTGCGGAACTTCCAGACCCGGAAGGTGCGGCCCTCGTGGCCGACCCGGGGCTGGCGGAAGAACACCGGGCCGGGGTCGGAGATGCGGATCGCGATCCCGATGGCCAGGAAGACCGGGACCAGCAGCAGCAGGCCCAGCCCGGCGGCCACTCGGTCCATCAGGTTCTTGGCGAGCAGCGCCGGCCCGGACAGGGTCGGCTCCTCGACGTGCAGCAGCGGCAGGCCCTCGATCGGCCGGATGTGCACCCGGGGGCCGGCGATGTCGGTGAGCTGCGGGGCGACGACCAGGTCGACGCCGGAGCCCTCCAGTTGCCAGGCCAGCCGGCGCAGCTCGCCCGGTTCGGCGCTTGCCGAGCCGCAGACCGCGATCGTGTCGCCGCCCACCTCGCGGACGAGGGCGAGGACGTCCCGGCCCGCGTACACCGGGACCGGGGTCTCGATGCCCTTGGCGGCCGCGTAGCCGTCGGTGACGTGGATGGCGACCGGCACCAGCCCGGCGGCCGGGTTGCGGGTGACCGCGGTGTAGACCTCCAGGCACTCCGGCAGGGTGCCGACCAGCACCATCCGGTGGCCGGCCTGGCCGACGTTGCGCCGGACCACGTGCAGCACGAAGCGGCAGAGCATCCGGTTCAGCAGGATCAGCAGCAGCGCGGCGAGCAGGGCGGTGCCGACCGTGTAACGGGACAGGTCGGTCTTGGTGGCGAAGGCGAGGAAGGACACCGTCGCCGTGACGGCCACGCCGGCCCGGATGACCCGCTTGTACTCGTCCGGCCCGAGGCCCAGGTAGCGCCGGTCGTAGGCCCGGTTGGCCCAGAGGCTGACCACCCAGCCGAGCGGCAGCAGCACGAACGCCACCGTGTGGAACCACGTCGGGTCCTGCTCGGCGTTGTAGAAGCCCGCCCGGGACTGGTCGAACGTCTCGATGGCGATCAGGCTGGCGGCCGCGGCGGCCGCGAAGTCGAGCAGCAGCAGGAGGGTGATGTAGGGGCGGTGCCAGCGCGACACCCGGCGGCGGGCCCGGGCCCACGCGGACCGGGGTACGCCGTTGGGGGACGGCGACGCCGGCGGCTGGATCTCGAAGCTGTCGACGTGCCGCACGAGTTTGCTCCGGCCTGTGTTGGTTACCGGGCGCTGGAGGCTTGTCGTCACCTCACCCATGTCCTCCCGCATGACACGTGCCGCTCACTCGCCGTGAGGGCCCGGGTCGCCCACCGTCCCAGTCTCCCACGCGGTGCCGACCCGTACGCCGACCCGAGGGACATTGCGCCGGTGTGGTGCCGCCTGGCGTCTGGCCGGCTCCGCGCCATTTCAGAAGCCGGGGACCGAGCCACTATACCGATGGATTGCGCCCCCGGTAGAGCTCCGACTCCGACCTTCGGAACGAGAGGGTCGATTCCTCTCCGTAGCCGGGGAGTGTCGTCACTCACCGTACGAGCCGCGACAACCGACGGTCAGCGAGGGGCTTACCGCCGGTCTGACAGGTGGCGCAGTACTGGAGGCTGGAGTCGGCGAACGAGACCTCGCGGACGGTGTCGCCGCAGACCGGACAGGGCTGCCCGGTCCGGGCGTGCACCTTCAGGCCCGAGCGCTTCTCGCCCTTCAGCTCGGCCGCCTTCTGCCCGACCGACCGGCGCACCGCGTCGCCGAGCACCTCCCGGGTGGCGGCGTGCAGGGCCGCGAGCTGGTCGTCGGTCAGCCGGTGGGTCAGCGCGAACGGCGACAGCTTCGCCGCGTGCAGGATCTCGTCGGAGTACGCGTTGCCGACGCCGGCCAGCACCGTCTGGTCGGTGAGCACCCCCTTGACCTGGCCCTTGCGGCTGCGCATCCGCTCGGCGAAGGTGGCCGGGTCGGCGGCGAGGGCGTCGGGGCCGAGCCGGGCCACCCCGGGCACCGTCGCCGGGTCCGTCACCAGGTAGACGGCGAGGCTCTTCTGGGTGCCGGCCTCGGTCAGGTCGAAGCCGGAGCCGTCGTCGAGGCGTACCCGCAGGGCGACCGGGCCCTTGCCGGGGCGCAGCGGGGCGGCGGACGGGAACGCCTCCCGGTAGTGCAGCCAGCCCGCCCGTGCCAGGTGCACCACCACGTGCAGGTCGCCGTCGAGCACCACGTCGAGGAACTTGCCGTGCCGGCGGGCGTCCACCACGGCCCGCCCGGCGGCGGCGGTCGGTGCCGGGTCGTACGTCTTCAGGGCGCTGATCGCGGCGACCTCCATGCGGTCGACGCGCCGCCCCACCGCGCGCTCGCGCAGGTAACCCGCGAGCGCCTCAACCTCCGGTAGTTCGGGCACCAGCCAACGGTAGCCTTCTTTCCCGTGAGAATCGTGGTGGCGCACAACCGGTACCGGGAAGCCCAGCCGTCCGGTGAGAACACGATCGTCGACGCGGAGATCGCCCAACTGACCGCGGCCGGCGTCGAGGTGCTGCCGTTCATCCGCAGCTCGGACGAGATCCCGACGATGCCGAAGTCGGCCAAGGCGCTGCTGCCGATCTCCCCCATCTGGGCGCCCCGCGCGCAGGAGGACCTGAGCCGGCTGATCACCGAGCACCGGCCGGACGTGCTGCACCTGCACAACCCGTACCCCCTGATCTCGCCCTGGGTGGTGCGGACCGCGCACCGGCACGGCGTGCCGGTGGTGCAGACGGTGCACAACTACCGGCAGGTCTGCTCCTCCGGGCTCTACTTCCGGGACGGGATGATCTGCCAGGACTGCCGGGGCCGGGCGCTGGGCGTGCCGGCGATCGTGCACCGCTGCTACCGGGGCTCGCGGGCGCAGAGCGCGCTGATGGCGACCACGCTGGCCGTGCACCGCGGCACGTGGCGCTCGGTGGACCGGTTCATCGCGCTCACCTCGGCGGTCGCCGACCACCTGCGCGACTACGGCATCCCGGCCGGGCGGATCGTGGTCAAGCCGAACGCGATCCCCGACCCGGGCCGCCCCGCCCCGCTGGGCGAGGGGTTCCTCTTCCTCGGCCGGCTCTCCCCGGAGAAGGGGCTGGACCTGCTCCTGGACGCCTGGCGGCGACACCCGGACGGGGCGCTCGGCCCGCTGCGCATCGCGGGCGACGGCGAGCTGCGCCCGCTGGTGGAGGCAGCGGCCGCGGACCGGGCGGACGTGACCTTCCTCGGGCCGCTGGACCGGGCGGGGGTGCGCGCCGCGCTGGAGGCGAGCGCGGTGGTGCTGGCCACCTCGACCTGGCACGACGTGCTGCCCACCGTGATCATCGAGGCGCTCGCCGCCGGCCGCCCGGTGCTCGGCACCGCGCTCGGCGGCATCCCCTACCTGGTCGGCGCGGACGCGCCCCGCGAGCCCGCCGGCACCGGACCGGCCGCCGTCGCCTCCGCCGTCGCCGGGGACGGGCCGGCGCCCCTGCCGGCGGGTGTGCGGCGGGGCGAGGCCGGCTGGGTGGCGCCTCCCGAGCCGGCGGCGTTGGCCGCCGCCCTGCCGGTGGCCGCCGCCGGGGCCGCGGCGCTGGCGCCGGCCGCCCGGCTGCGCTACGAGCGCACCTTCCACCCCGACGTGGTCACCAAGCAACTCCTCGACATCTACGCCGGTGTCCTGCGCACCGGCACGCCGGCCGACCGCTGAACCGGCCGGCGTGCCGGTCGACCGCTGAGCCGGCCGGCCCTCGGTCGGATCCTGACGCTGCCAGCCCTCGGTCGGCTGCTGAACCGCTGTCGCTCCGGTGGGACGCGGGGCGTGCCGATGAGCCAGTCGGCCGTCGCTCCGCGTGACTGTCAGTCAGGGAGCGGCTCGCTTCACTGAGCGTGATTGCACTTGCTCTCGTGCGGTGCCCCAAATGTCGCCTCAAGTGCCATGCAATGTCTCTTGAGCAGCGCCTTCACCATGATCCGCGTCTCGCCCCCGGTGACCACTCGCCGACGCTTTGCTCTGCACCCACCGGCGCACCGGCTACCGCACGTGTCCGGTGCGTGGATGGGTGCAGAGCAAAGCGTGCGGTGCGGGAGACCGGCGGGTGTCGCGACACGCGCATGGCGATCACGGAGGGTAACTGCCCGGTGCCCGGTGCCCGGTGCCCGGTGCCCGGTGCCCGGTGCCCGGTGCCCGGTGCCCGGTGCCCGGTGTTCGTGCTCGGTGCCGGGCGTCAGGCCGGGTGCTGGTGGCAGCCGGGCGGACCCGGAGGTGGTCGGATGTTCCTCTCAGCGCAGCGAGGCGCGGGCGGAGAAGGCGATGCTGGCGAGCAGGAAGCCGCCGTTGACGATCGTGAAGGCGACCATCACCCAGAGGGCGAGGGCGGGGGCGAACATCAGCACCAGGCCGGCGGCGAAGATCACCGCGCCGTAGTCGCGGACCAGCTTCACGAGGCGTACGGGCAGCGAGGTCGAGGTGACCATGCTGGCCGCGTTCGGGCCGGCCTGCATCACCGAGGTGACCAGGTTGACCATCCAGGTGCCGGCGAAGATCGCGACGAGCCAGCTCGGCGTGGACGGCTCCTGCGCCACCGCCGTCGCCGCCAGCGCGGCGACCAGGGCGATCTGGGCCGCCACGTCGCAGAGCACGTCGACCCGGGCGCCGGCCGCGCTGCCCTGCCCGGTCACCCGGGCGAGTTGGCCGTCGGCGCAGTCCAGGCAGTACGCCACCTGCCAGCCGACCAGGGCGAGCAGCCCGACCGCCCAGGCCGGGACCTCGCCGGCGGCGACCCGGCCGGCGAGCGCGACCACGGTGACCGAGGTGGCCAGGCCGAGCACCAGGTTGGTGATGGTCAGCGCGGTCGGGCGCAGCCCGAGGCGTTGGGCGACGAGCGCGAAGACCGCGCCCAGCCACTGGCTGACCGATTCGCTGAACAGGCCGCCGCCCCGGTTCACCCGGTGGAAGTCGGCGACGGTGGGGCGGGGCTCAGCCAAGGTGGTCGCGGATTGCACCGGCGTAGTCTGCCAGCCGCTCCCGGATCTCGGTAGGCGACATCGCCAGGTGTTCGAGGATGGTGTAGCGGTCCGGCCGGGTACGCGGCGCGAAGTCGACCGCCTCGACGAACTGCTCGTCGGTGAGCCCGAGGCCCGCCGGGCCGGTCGGCAGCCCGTGCCGGTGCAGGCAGCGGGCCAACTGCCCGAACCGCTCCAGGTCGCCCCGGAGGAACGTGCAGAACAGCGCGCCGACGCCGGCCTGCTCGCCGTGCGAGCCGGTGCCGGGGAAGAGCCGGTCGATCGCGTGCGAGATCTCGTGGTCGCCGCCGCTCGCGGGCCGGCTGGAACCGCAGATCGACATCGAGATGCCGCCCAGGATCAGCGCCTCGGCCAGCGTGGTGAGGAAGCCGTCGTCGGTGATCTTCCCGGGGTGGTTGATCAGCGCCTCGGCGCCCGTCCGGGCCAGGGTCACCGCCAGGCCGTCGATCGGCTCGCCGCGCACCTGGTGGGCGAGTTCCCAGTCGGCGCAGGCGCTCAGGTTGCTCACCGCGTCGCCGATGCCCGCCTGGGTCTGCCGGTCCGGCCCGTGCTCCACGAAGTCCAGGTCGACCATGACCGCGATCGGGATGTGCACGCCGTAGGAGCCCTTGCCGCCCTCGTGGGTCAGTGAGGCCACCGGCGAGGCGATGCCGTCGTTGGCCAGGCTCGTCGCCACGGTCACCATCGGGATGCCGTACCGGGTGGCGGCGTACTTCGCGGTGTCGATGGTCTTGCCGCCGCCGATGCCGACCACCGCGTCGTAGTTGCGGCGGCGGAGCTGGTCGCCCAGCTCGTTGGCGGAGTCGAGGCTGCCCCCGGCCACCGTGAACACGTCCGCCGAGCCCAGGGTGGGCCGGCACAGCTCGACGATCCGCTCGCCCTGCCCCGGCCCGACCACCACCGCCACGTCCCCGCCGGCGGAGATCCGCCGGTCGGCCAGGAGCGGCCCCAGGTCGGCCACCGCCCCCCGCCGCACCTCGATCGCGAGCGGGGTGTTGACCGTACGGGCTAGTAGCGGCACGCGATCTCCCGCGCGCGGGCCAGGTCGGCGTGGTTGTCGACCTCGACCCAGGAGACGTCCCCGATCGGCGCCGCCCGCACCTCGCCGCCCCGGTCGGCGAACTCCTGGTAGCCGTCCTCGTAGTAGAGGTTCGGGTCGCGCCGCCAGGTCGCCTCCAGCGCGTCGGCGAGGGCGTCGGCCACCTGCGGCTCGATCAGCGTCGCGCCGATGTACTCCCCGTACGCCTCGCCCGGGTCCATGATCTTGGTGATCCGGGTGAGCTGGCCGGCCGCGTCGAAGGTGGTCTTCATCTCCTCCTCGGCCAGCGCCTTGATCGTGTCGACGGCGAGCAGGATGCCCGGGCCGCGCTCGGCCAGCAGGGTCTTCTCCACGCTCACCGGGTGCACGGTGTCGCCGTTGACCAGCAGCACGCCCCGGGCGAAGTGCTCCCGGGCCAGCCAGAGCGAGTACGCGTTGTTCCACTCCTCGGCCTTGTCGTTGTGCACCAGGGTCAGCGTGACGCCGTACCGCTTCTCCAGGTCGGCCTGCCGCTCGCGCACCGCGTCGGCCGCGTAGCCGACCACGATCACGATCTCGGTGAGCCCCACCTCGGCCAGGTTCCGCAGCGCGATGTCCAGGATGGTGGTGTCACCGTCCACCGGCACCAGCGCCTTCGGCAGGGTGTCGGTGTACGGGCGCAGCCGGCGCCCCGCCCCGGCCGCGAGCACCATCCCGATCATTGAGGCGTCCTCCCTCGTACGACTCCCGGTCACCGCTGGAGGATAGCGCCGCGTGACTGCGCCGCTGTGGCCAACCGGGTCAGCCGGGCAGCGCCGCCAGGTCCGCCAGCATCGCCAGCCGCTCCTCGGCGGTCAGCACGGCGTACGGGCCGGCGGCCCGCCGGTCGGTCTCCAGCTCGATGGCGAGCTGCTCCGGCCCGGGCGGCAGGGCGGCGACGCTCGCCGCGGTGTGCCCGGCGGCGGTCCAGGCGGCGGCGTGCGCGTCGGCCCGGTGGTAACGCAGCGTGCCCAGCCGGTTGAGCAGCAGCACGCCGGGCGGGGTGCCGTCCGGCTCGTACGGCGGTGCCATCGCGGCGAACGCGGCCCCGTCGCCGTCCTCCTCCTCGGCGAGCACCAGCGCGTACGCGAGCACCCGGCCGAGCGCCTCCACCAGCCGCAGCACGCGGTCGTCGTGCCCGGCCCAGAGTTCCTCGGTCACCTCGGCGTGCACCTGCCAGATCTCCGCGAGGAAGGCCAGCCCGCGTTCGGTGGCGGAGAGCCCGCCGTCGGGGCTGCGGTGGATCATCCCGTACGCCACCTGCTTGTCCAGGGCCCGCCGGCAGTCGGCCGGGTCCCGGTAGCGGGTGACCGCCGCGAACCCGGCCTCGTCGACCGTCCCGCCGGGCGCCGCGAGGCGGGTGCGGAACTCCAGCAGGAAGCCGGTGGCCGCCGGCCCGCCGTACCGCTGGCTCAGCTCCGCGCCGCCACCGCCGCGGCCGGCCAGCATGCCGGCGACGAAGGCCCGGTCCACCGCCGGGGCGACCAGGCCGGCGAACCGGTGCGGCGCCAGCTCGACGGTGTCGTTCACAGACCGATCGAACGCAGGGCGGCGAAGGCTTCCTCCGCGATCCGCCGGATCAGGCCGTCGTTGACGTCACGGTGCTCGTCGAGCAGGTCGACCTCGTCGGCGGCGAGCCACCGGAACTCGGTGTGCTTGCCCGCCTCCAGCGTCGGCCGGGCGAGGTCGCCGTCGACCCGGACCAGCCAGTCGCTCTCGATCCGCTCCAGGCCGTCGTCGGCGACGTAGCGGTACTCCCCGACGTGGCCGAGCACGTGCGACACCGTCCAGCCGGTCTCCTCGGTCACCTCCCGGCGCAGCGCGTCGTCCACGTCCTCGCCCGGTTCCAGGTGGCCGCCGACGATGTCCCAGCAGTTGGGAAAGATGCGCCGGTCGGGAGACCGCCGCTGGACGAAGAGGCGGCCCTCGTCGTCGACGATCAGCGCGCCGGCGCAGCGCAGAGGCTCGGTGGACACGCCACGACAGTAGCGAGCGGTCGGGTGTCGCGGCGATGCCCGGTCTTGTCCCGGAAACATCCGGAGCGGACCATGTCCCCTACCGGATGCCACCGTCCCACAGGGGTGATGCGTGATGCAGGTACGGGAAGCGATGTCCAGCGAGGTCCTCGTGGTCGGCCCGGAGCACACGCTCCGTCAGGCGGCCCAGATGATGTCGGCCCGCGGCGTCGGGTCGGCGGTCGTGATCGATCCCGACTCCGAGGGGGTCGGCATCATGACCGAACGCGACGTGCTCAAGGCCATCGGCGCCGGCCTGGACTGCGACGTCGAGCGGACGGGCGCCCACCTCACCTGGGACGTGGTCTACGCCGGGCCGGAGTGGACGGTGGAGGAGGCCGCCGCCGCGATGGCCCGGGGCGGCTTCCGGCACCTGGTGGTGCTCGACGGGCGCGAGGTGGCCGGGGTGATCTCCGTACGCGACATCATGCGGGTCTGGGCGGCCAGCCGGATGGTCGACGCGAGCTGAGCGGCCGGGCCGGCGCGGGTGTGGCCGGCTGATCGACGGGTAAGGATTCCCTGCGGGCGCGGACGGGCCGCGGCCCCGCGGGGAGGTCCTCATGCGCGGCGCGGATCGGCTGGTCGAGCAGCAGTACGCGATGCTCCTGCGGCGGGACGTGGCCCGGCTGCCGGACCTCTACGCGGCGGACGCTTTCTACTCGATGCCGGGCGTCACGGTGCGCCCGATCGAGCTGCCCGCACTGCTGCGCACCTGGACCGGGGCCTTCCCGGACCTGTCCGTCGACCGGCTCGGGTCGGTGCAGACCGCCGGGGGCGCGGCCGTCGAGCAGCGGCTCACGGGCACCCACACCGGGGTGCTGCACACCCCGTTCGGCACCGTCGCGCCGACGGGCCGGGTGGTGAGCTGGGACGTGGTCGACGTCGTCCGGGTGCGGCGCGGGAAGGTCTCGGCCTGGCGGTCGTACTTCGACTGGGGCCAGCTCATCGCGGCGCTCGGGCTGCACGTGGACGGGCTTTCCCGCGAGGCGCAGCACGACCCGCTCGGCCTTCCGGTCTGATCTGCCGCCGACCGGTTGACGCGGGTCACCCGTCCCGGTGGCTCAGGATGCGGACATCGCCGTGCCGTCGGCGCGCACCCCACCGCCTTCCGTACGCTGAACAGCCATGACCGCCGAGCAGCTGATCTCCTTCGCCCGTGGCGCTCCCTCGCTGGACATCGTCGATGTCGAGGGGCTCAAGGCCGCCGCCGTCCGCGCGTTCGACGCCGACCCCGCCGGGGTGACGGCGTACGGCACCTCCGTCGGCTACCTCCCGCTACGAAAGTGGATCGCCGAGAAGCACGGGGTCTCGGCCGACCAGGTGCTCATCACCAACGGGTCGTTGCAGGCCGACGCGTTCCTCTTCGACCACCTGGTCCGCCCCGGCGACGCGGTGGTGGTGGAGCGCCCGACGTACGACCGGACCCTGCTCAACCTCCAGCGGATGGGCGGCGAGCTGCACGGCATCTCCATCCAGCCGGACGGCCTCGACACCGCCGAGTTGCGCAAGTTGCTGGAGTCCGGGGTGCGCCCCCGGCTCGCGCACGTCATCCCGAACTACCAGAACCCGGCCGGCGTGACGCTGAGCCTGGAGAAGCGCCGCGAGCTGCTCGACCTCGCCGCCGAGTACGAGTTCACGATCTTCGAGGACGACCCGTACGCCGACATCCGGTTCCGGGGCGAGGCGCTGCCGTCGATGCTCTCGCTCGACACCCGCAACGTCGTGGTGCACGCCTCCAGCTTCACCAAGACGGTCTGCCCGGGGGTGCGGGTCGGCTACCTGGTCGGCCCGGCGGACCTGATCGCCGACATCGCGAAGAAGGCGACCAGCCTCTACATCTCGCCCGGCATGGTCTCCGAGGCGATCGTGCACCAGTTCTGCGTCTCCGGCGACATCGAGCGCTCGATCGAGACGGTGTGCGCCGCGCTCGGCGAGCGGTCCCGGGTGCTGGCCGAGTCGCTGCGCCGGCACATCCCCGAGGCCCGGTTCGTGGAGCCGGACGGCGGCTACTTCCTCTGGGTCGAGCTGCCCGAGGACGTCGAGGTCGACAGGCTCGCCCCGGCCGCCGCCGAGCGCGGGGTCGCCGTGGTCAAGGGCAGCGACTTCGTGATCGACGGCGGGCGGCACGCCCTGCGGCTGGCGTACTCGGCGGTGACCGCCGACCTGATCGACGAGGGCGTCCGGCGGCTGGCGGAGGCCATGGCGGCCGTACGGGGCTGATTTCTGTCGGATTTCTGACAGTGCGGCGATACCGGCCGTCCCGGGACTCCCGCCGGGGCGGCCGGTGGCCCACAATGCTGCGAGCGTCACTCACCACGTAGCGCAACTCACCGTCCGGCGCCGGCCCACGTCGCGCCCGACGACGAGCCCGACCCGGCCCCCGCCGGGCGGCACGCGGAGCGACGCGAGCAGCACAACCCCCGCCCCCAAGGGTGCCGGGTGGGCCGTGTCGTCCCCTCACCCCCCTGATGCGGCCCGGCCCGCCCGGCGCCACCACGGTCGATCGTCACCGCCCGTGACCGTCGACGGCGGCGTACCCTGCTAGCCGCGGCAGCGCGTGGGGAGGGGGCGTGATGACGGACAGGGGGCAGCGGGGGCGGACGGCCTCGCCGAACGGCGGGCGGGTGCTCAGGCCCCGGGACTGGGCCGTGCGGGCGATGACCCGCCGGCTCAACCCCGACGGCCTCCAGGCCCCCTCGGCGCCGGCCGGCCCGCAGCGCAGCGCGGTGGTCGACTGCGCCCTCTACGTCGACGGCCGGCGGCAGCCGGGCGACTGGCGGTTCGCCGACGCGCTCGCCGCGGCCCGCCGCGAGGAGAACGGCTTCGTCTGGCTCGGCCTGCACGAACCGGAGCTGGCCGAGATGACCGCCATCGCCGCCACCTACGGCCTGCACGAGCTGGCCGTCGAGGACGCGGTCAAGGCGCAGCAGCGCCCCAAGCTGGAGCAGTTCGGCGATGTCAGCTTCCTGGTGCTGCGGACCGCGCGCTACTGCGAGCACGCCGAGCTGACCGAGAACTCCGAGGTCGTCGAGACCGGCCAGGTGATGCTCTTCATCGGGCCGAACTTCCTGATCAGCGTCCGGCACGGGGACGCCTGCCGGCTGGCCCCCGTCCGGGCCGACCTGGAGACGAAGCAGGACCTGCTGCTCCACGGGCCCTGGTCGGTGGCGTACGCGGTGACCGACCGGGTGGTGGACATCTACCTGGAGGTCGCCGACCGGCTGGAGGACGACCTCGACACGCTGGAGGCCGAGGTGTTCGACCGCCAGTCGAGCGGCCGGATCCAGCGGATCTACCAGATGAAGCGGGAACTGGTGGAGTTCAAGCGGGCGGTGACGCCCCTGCAACGCCCGCTGATGACGCTCACCGCGCAGCTGAACCGGGACGTGCCCGACGAGATCCGCCGCTACTTCCGCGACGTGCAGGACCACCTCAGCCGCACCGTCGAGCAGGTCAACTCCTACGACGACCTGCTCAACTCCATCCTCCAGGCCCGGCTGGCCCAGGTCACGGTCGACCAGAACAACGACATGCGCAAGATCGCCGCATGGGCGGCCATCGCCGCCGTCTGGACCGCCATCGCCGGCATCTACGGCATGAACTTCGACGTCATGCCGGAGCTGCGGATGACGTACGGCTATCCGGTCGTGCTGGCCCTCATGCTCGCGATCTCGCTGGCCCTCTACCGCTGGTTCCGCCGCAACGGCTGGCTCTGACCGGGGGCGGGGACGCGGAAGCGCCGGCGGCGCGGGGTGACCCGCTCTGCCGGCGCTTTCCGGGAACTTCGGGGCGTCAGCGACGCCCGTTGGTCTTGGCGCCCTTGCCCAGCGCCTCGGTCAGGTCGTCCGCCGGGCGGCCCGACACGTCCTTGGCGCCCTCGGCCACCGACGGGACCTTGTCCGTCGCGTGGACCGTCGGCTGCGTGCCGGGGGCGGTGGTGGAGGCGCTGGCGCCGCCGGCCGCCGCCGAACTGCCGGCACCGGTCGGCCCGCCGGTCACGCCCGAGCCGCTCGACAGCGTCGAGGCGTCGGTGACCGGGGTCCGGATCTCCATGGTCTCGACCTCGTCGCGCATCGGTTCCAGCGTGCGGGTCGGGTCGTACTCGGCCCACTCCTGCTGCTCGCGGCGGCGACGCATCGCCATCGCGGCGACGCCGGCCACCGCGCCGGCCGCGAGGAGACCGGTCAACATGGACCCGCCGCGCCGCGCGTTCTTCTTCCGGGAAGCCTTCATGTTCTTCGCCTTGACCTTCCTGGTGACCGCGGCCTGCTTGGCTGCGGCGGCCTTCCTGCCGGTGACCGCCTTGCCCGCCGCCTCGGCCTGGGCCTTGCGGACGGCCAGGGCCAGCGGCGCGAGCGCGGCGACCGTGGACGCGAGACCGCTGGACGCGCGGTCGCGCACGATGACGGCGGTCGGCGCGACGGCGCTCCGGGCCGCCTGGACCCGCGGGCCGACGGTGGCGCCGGCGCCCTTCGCGGCGTACGTCGCGGCCTGCCTCAGGTGACCGAGGCCCTGGTTCAGCTCCGCCTTGGCCAGCTGCCCCTGAGTCTTACGCCGCCCGATTCCAAACACGGTCCCACCTCCTGGGAGTTGTTCCTTCGTCATCCTCCACCTTCGGATGCCTCCGCACTGCCAGATCGGGCACATGGGAGGATCCGCATGGAACTGACCAACGAGTGAGGAGTACCCGTGGCCGAGGCTGTCTACGCCACCTTGCACACCAACGCTGGCCCGATCCGGCTGGAGCTCTTCCCCAACCACGCGCCGAAGACCGTCAAGAACTTCGTCGACCTGGCCGAGGGCAACCGCGAATACACCGACCCGCGCACGGGTCAGCCGGGCAGTGGGCCGTACTACGACGGCACCATCTCGCACCGGGTGATCAGCGGCTTCATGATCCAGATGGGCGACCCGACGGGCACCGGCCGCGGTGGCCCGGGGTACAAGTTCGCCGACGAGTTCCACCCGGAGCTGCGCTTCGACCGGCCGTACCTGCTGGCCATGGCGAACGCCGGGCCGGGCACGAACGGCTCGCAGTTCTTCATCACCGTCTCGCCGACGCCGCACCTGAACAACCGGCACACCATCTTCGGTCAGGTGGCCGACGAGCAGTCCGCGAAGGTCGTCGACTCGATCGCCAACACCCCGACCGGCCCGAACGACCGGCCGCTGCAGGACGTGGTCATCGAGCGGGTCGAGATCGAGCGCTCCGCTGCCTGAGTCGTCCGCGAGGTACCTTTGCCCACATGACTGAGCGCTCCGATGGTCGGGACCGGTTGGCGGGCCGCGCGGCCCGCGTCGGCGGGCGGGCGCGGTGAGCGAGTCGCCGCCGGTCACCCCGGTCTGCTACCGGCACCCCGGCCGGGAGACGTACGTCCGGTGCATCCGCTGCGACCGGCCGATCTGCCCGGACTGCATGCGGGAGGCGTCGGTCGGTTTCCAGTGCCCGGAGTGCGTGGCGGAGGGACGTCGTAGCGTGCGGCCGGCGCGCACCGTCTTCGGTGGCGGTGCCGCCGGCCGGCACGGCTACGTCACCAAGGCGCTGATCGCGCTGAACGTGCTGCTGATGCTGCTCTCCATCGCCTCGGACCGGGGCGGGGACGCGGCGGTCGGCGGCTCCGGCTTCGGCGGCCTGATGGGCGGCAGCACCCCGCTGACCGACTGGGGTGCGGTGCTCGGCGGCGCGATCTTCCCCGACGGCACGGTCGGCGGAATCGCCGAGGGCGAGTGGTACCGCCTGGTCACCGCGATGTTCCTGCACTACGGCGTGGTCCACCTGCTGCTGAACATGTGGGCGCTGTGGGTGCTGGGCCGGTCGCTGGAGGCCAGTCTCGGGCCGCTGCGGTTCGGCGTGCTCTACCTCGTCTCCGGGCTGGGCGGGAACGTCGCCGCCTACCTGTTCAGCGAGCAGAACCAGCTCACCGCCGGCGCGTCCACGTCGATCTTCGGCCTCTTCGCCGCGCTGGTGGTCATCGAACGCAGGATGGGGCGGGACATCTCCCAGGTGCTCCCCATCCTGGTGATCAACCTGGTCTTCACGTTCACCGTGCCCGGCATCTCGATCCCCGGGCACCTGGGCGGGCTGGTGGTCGGCGGGCTGGTGGCGCTCGTGTTCGCGTACGCCCCACGGTCCCGCCGGACGCTGGTGCAGTTCGCCGGCGGCGCGGTGGTCGTGGCGGCGCTGCTCGGCCTGGCGCTGATCCGCACCGCCGTCATCCTCGGCGGCTGACCGCCGCTCAGCGCGGGCGGGCCTCGTGCAGGGCCTCGGCCACGTCGGCGGGCTCGGCGCCGAGGTCGAGGCGGCCGAAGAGGTGCAGCGACTCCCCGGCGTCGATCTCCAGCACCTCGCTGGTCAGGCCCAGCCGGGCGCGGCGGTCCACGGTGACCCGCTCGACGGCCGACCAGGGCAGCCGGCGGCGACCCGCGAAGCCCTGGACGACGGTGACCCCCTCCGGGTCGACCGCCAGCCGGACCGGGGCCACCAGGTCGCGCGCCGCCCAGCCGGCCAGCGCGGCGGCCGCGACCACGGCCAGCCCCAACTGGACCGGGTCGCCCTCGTCGAGGAGCAGCGCGAGCGCGAGCAGCGCGACCGCGCCGGCCAGCTTGAGTGCCGGCAGGGTGGCCGGCACCCGCCACTGGTGGACGGCCGGGGACGAGTCTGGGCGCATCCGTCCAGGATGCCAGCGACCCCGGGGGAGGACGGCGGCCCGCCGAGGACGTAGTATCGGTGGCAGCCGAAGTTACCGGGGAGTAGTCATGAGTGACGCAGTCATCGTCGGCGCGGTACGCACCCCGGTGGGGCGGCGCAAGGGCAGCCTGGCCGCCGTGCACCCGGTCGACCTCTCGGCGCACGTGCTGCGCGCCCTCGCCGAGCGCACCGGGATCGACCCGGCCCAGGTCGACGACGTGGTCTGGGGCTGCGTCTCCCAGGTCGGCGACCAGTCGTGGAACGTCGCCCGCAACGGCGTGCTCGCCGCCGGCTGGCCCGAGTCGGTCCCCGGCACCACCCTCGACCGGCAGTGCGGCTCCAGCCAGCAGGCCCTGCACTTCGCCGCCGCCACCGTCCTCTCCGGCCAGGCCGACCTGGTGGTCGCCGGTGGCGTCGAGTCGATGACCCGGGTGGCCATGGGCTCCAGCGTGGCCGGCGGGATGCCCTTCAGCGACCAGCTGCGCGACCGCTACCGCGGCGTCGAGGGCTTCGCCGACGACGCGCCGCTGCCGTTCAACCAGGGCGTCGGGGCGGAGCTGATCGCCGCGCGCTGGCGCTTCTCCCGCGCCCAGCTCGACGAGTTCGCCCTCGCCAGCCACGAGAAGGCGGCCGCCGCGCAGGACGCCGGCGCCTTCGACGCCGAGATCGCCCCGGTCGCCCTGACCGATGGTGGCAAGTTCGCCGCCGACGAGGGCATCCGGCGGGACACCTCGCTGGAGAAGCTCGGCGAGCTGGCCACCCCGTTCCGCCCCGACGGCGTCGTCACCGCCGGTTCCGCGTCGCAGATCTCCGACGGCGCGGCGGCGCTCGCCGTGACCACCAGCGAGTGGGCCAGCCGGCACGGCCTGCGCCCGCTGGCCCGGATCCACACCGCCGTGGTCGCCGCCGACGACCCGGTCACCATGCTCACCGCGCCCATCCCGGCCACCGCCAAGGCGCTGCGCCGCGCGGGGCTGGGCATCGAGGAGATCGGGGTGTACGAGGTGAACGAGGCGTTCGCCCCGGTGCCGCTGGCCTGGCTGGCGGAGACCGAGGCGGACGCGGAGCGGCTCAACCCGCGCGGCGGCGCGATCGCCCTCGGCCACCCGCTCGGCGCCTCCGGCGCCCGGATCATGACCACCATGCTCGCCCACATGCGGGACAACAACATCCGCTACGGTCTCCAGACCATGTGCGAGGGCGGCGGCATGGCCAACGCCACCATCGTCGAACTGCTCTGACGACGTCGGGGCGGGGCTACGCCCCGGCAGGCTTGCGCGCCAACACGAAGCCCTGCGGGGTCGTCTCCGTGCCCTCGCGCTCCTTCACGACCGTGGCCCACAGGTCGAAACCGGCCTTGCGCAACAGTGCCGTCACCTCGTCCGGTTGTTGCCGGTACCAGTCGACGCAGATCGGCTTGCCGAAAGCCTCGTCGCGGTGCATGCGGTCGTCGCCGACCTGGAAGGCGAGCAGGAGCTGCCCGCCCGGCGCGAGCACGCGGTGGAACTCGGCGAAGACCTCGGGCCGCCGGTGCCAGGGGACGTGGATGACCGAGTAGTAGGCGAGCAGCCCGCCGAGGGAGGCGTCCGGCAGCTCCAGGGCGAGCATCGAGCCCACCTCGAACCGCAGCTGCGGGTACGTCTCCCGGGCCAGCGCGACCATTCCGGGCGACAGGTCGATGCCGAACGCGTCCAGGCCCAGTCGGTGCAGCAGGATCGTGACGCGGCCGGGTCCGCAGCCGACGTCGGCGACGGGATCGTTGCCGTTGGCCTTCACCGCCTCCGCGAAGGCGGCCAGCAGCGCCCGGTCGAGGGGCCTGCCGTCCATGTCCGTACGAAGCCACTCGGTGTAGTCGACGGCCATGGTGTCGTAGGAGTCGCGGGTGGCGGCGAGGAACGAGGCGTCCGGCATGGCGGTGAAGGGTAGCCGTCCCCGCCGCCGGCCGCGACGACCATCGCCGGGACCGGAGGGGACGCGTCGAGCGTCGCCGGCCACGGGGTGCGCCGGGAGATAAAGGTGTCGCCCCGACACCGGGGACGGGGCTAGATTCCGCGGCGTGACCACTGCCTCCACGCCGTACGCCGACTGGGCCGACCCGCACTGGCGGGACACCGCGCTCGGCTGGGTCGGCGACCAGCTCCGCCGGCACGGCCGGCGGGTCGTCGGGCCGGTCGAGCCCCGGGTCCGGCCGTGGTCCCTCGTCTGGCGGGTGCCCACCGACGCCGGGGACGCCTGGTTCAAGGCGAACAACCCGGGCACCCGGCACGAGGCGGCGCTGCTGGCCGCGCTGGCCCGGCTCGCCCCGGGGCGGGTGCTCGACCCGATCGCGGTCGACGCCGAGCGCGGCTGGTCGCTGCTGCCCGACGGGGGCCGCTCGCTGCGCGACGCGCTGGGCGGCGACCGTGACCTGCTGGCCCGCTGGGAGCAGGTCCTGTCGGAGTACGCCGACCTCCAGCGCACGGTCGCGCCCCGGGCCGGCGAGCTGCTCGCACTCGGGGTGCCCGACCACCGGCCGGAGGTGCTGCCGGAGCTGTTCGAGGCGCTGCTGGACGACGAGGAGTCGCTGCTGCTGGGGGCGGAGGACGGGCTCGACGTCGAGGCGTACGGGCGGTTGCGCGCCCATCGGGACACCTTCGCCGAGCACTGCCGGCGGCTGGCCGACTCGGGCGTCGCGCCCAGCATCCAGCACGACGACCTGCACGACGGCAACGTCTTCGTCGCCGCCGACGGGCACCGGTTCTTCGACTGGGGGGACGCCTCGGTCGCCCACCCGTTCGGCACCCTGCTGGTCACGCTGAACTCGGTCGCGGACGCCTTCGAGCTGCCGGCCGGCGACCCGACGCTGGCGCGGCTGCGGGACGCGTACCTGGAGCCGTGGTCGGACCGGCACGACCGGGCGACGTTGCGCGAGGCGGCCCGGCTGGCCGTCCGCGTCACCCGGGTGAGCCGGTCGCTCTCCTGGCGCCGGGCCCTCATGACGCGGGACCCGGCGCGGGCGCAGTACGCGTCCGCGGTGCCCGGCTGGCTGACGGAGCTGTTCGAGCCCGACCCGGTCTGAACGTCCGGCGCGACGGGCCCGGAAGTCGGACAGGCGGTGCGGCGCGCGGGTGTGGAAGTTCTGCAATTTGCGCGTGACCCACGTCACCCTCCGACGCCCGTCGTTGGGCAGGGCATGGACGTCTTCTCCCGAACGTTCCTCCCGGCCGCCTCCGAGGCCGGACTGGCGATGCAGACCGTCAGCCGGCACATGCCGGTCTTCCGCCGCTGCGTCGGCTCCGGCGACGCCACCATCCTGGTCACCCGGTGCAGCCGGCCCGACCGCCCGATGGCCGGCGAGTACCTTTTCCTGCTGACCCACCGACGGCTGGTCGTCACCCAGCAGACGCGGGTCCTGCACCGGCTGCGCCTGCACCTCAACACCGAGCTGCGGGAACTCAGCAACGTCACCTGGAGCCCGGACCCGCGCCTGCACTCGGTCGAGCTGGCGGCCACCGCGATCGACGGGGTCCGCGAGCGGTTCCTCATCCACACCCGGCACCCGAAGCAGGTGTGGCAGCTCGACGCGCTGCTCAACCACGCCTTCCGGACCCGGCTGCGGACGCCCCGGGAGCGGCTCGTCGCCACCATCGGCGAGGCCCCGGCGGTCGCGCGACCCGCCGCCTTCCGGCCGGCCGTGGTGCGCTGACCGTCTTCTTACCGAACCCGAACATCCGCTGACCCGCCCGGCGCCGCCGCGTCGGGAATCATGGGCCGGTGACCGTCGACGCCCCGACCCGCGGGCTCGTCCTCGTGGTGGAGGACGAGCCGGCCATCGCCGACCTGGTCCGGCTCTATCTGGTCCGCGACGGGTTCGGCGTACACCTGGAACGGGACGGCGCCGCCGGCCTGGCCGCCGCCCGCCGGCTGCGGCCGGTGGCCTGCGTCCTCGACATCGCGCTGCCCGGCCTGGCCGGCACCGAGGTCTGCCGGCGGCTGCGCGAGGCCGGCGACTGGACGCCAGTCATCTTCCTCACCGCCCGGGACGACGAGGTGGACCGCGTCGTCGGGCTGGAACTGGGCGCCGACGACTACGTCACCAAGCCGTTCAGTCCGCGCGAGCTGGTCGCCCGGGTGCGGGCGGTGCTGCGGCGCACGGCCGGAGCGCCCGGGGCAATGGGTCGGCCGCGGGTCGTCGGCGCGGTGACGCTCGACCCGGCCCGGCGTACGGTGACCGTCGCGGGGGCCCCGGTGCAGCTCACGTCGACCGAGTTCGACCTGCTCGCGTACCTGATGGCCCGGCCGGGCCGGGTCTTCACGCGGGAGGAACTGCTCGCCGGGGTGTGGGGGTACGCGGCCCACGCCGGCACCCGCACCGTCGACGTGCACGTCGCGCAGGTCCGCGCGAAGCTCGGCGCGGCCAGCGTGATCCGCACCCACCGGGGCGTCGGGTACGCCGCCGATGGCTGAGCCCACCGTCGCGCTGCCGGTGGTCGGCCCGCCGGCGCGGCCGTCCCGCCCCCGCCCCGCCCGTACGCTCACCTCCCGCGCGGTGCTGGTCACCTGCGCGGTGGCCCTGGTCTCGGTGCTGGTCACCGCGATCGTGGCGGTGCCCCTGGCGGTGCGCGGCGTCGAGCGGCGCGACCAGGAGGCGCTGGCCGCCCAGGCCCGGCTCGCCGCCGAGGTGCTGCGGCCCCGGCTGGAGACCGGGCGGACCGCCGACGAGGAGCGGCTCGTCCGCCAGCTTCGCGCCCAGGGCGTCGACGCGTACCTGGTCCGGCGGGGCGTCGCGGATCGGCCCGGCCTGCCGCCCCGGGTGGTGCAGCGCGTCGCGGAGGGACGGAACGTGTCGACCCGCCGGCCCCTCGACGGGCGGCGCACGCTGATCGAGGGCCGCGCCCTGCCGGGCGGCAACGGGGTGGTGCTGACCCGCTCCCGGGTCACCGCCCCGTGGCGGCAGGTGCTGCCCAGCCTCTGGCTGCCGCTGCTGGCCGGGCTGGCCGCCGGCGTGGTCGCCGGGCTGCTGCTGGCCCGCCGGCTGGCCCGGCCGATCCGGCGCGCCGCCGACGCCGCCGCCCGGCTGCGCGCCGGGGACCGGACGGTACGCGTGCCGGTGGAGCCGCCCGACGAGGTGGCCGACCTGGCGTACGCGCTGAACGGGCTGGCCGCCGCGCTGGCCACCAGCGAGGGCCGGCAGCGGGAGTTCCTGCTCTCCGTCTCGCACGAGTTGCGCACCCCGCTGACCGCGATCCGGGGCTACGCCGAGGCGCTGGCCGACGGGGTGATCGGGGCGGCGGACGCGGCGGGCACCGGCCGTACCGTGCTCGCCGAGGCGGAGCACCTGGACCGGCTGGTCAGCGACCTGTTGGCGCTGGCCCGGCTGGAGGCCGCCGACTTCCCGCTCGAACCGGTGCCGGTGGACCTGGCCCGGCTGGCCGCCGACGCCGGCCGGACCTGGGCCGGCCGGTGCGCGGCGGTGGGGGTCACGTTCCGTGCCGAGGTTCCGGAGCAACCGGTGCCGGCGTACACCGATCCGGGGCGGATCCGGCAGGTGGTGGACGGGCTGCTGGAGAACGCGCTGCGCGTCGTACCGCCGGGGGCGCCGGTCGTGCTCGCGGTCCGGACGGCCGGCGCGGACCCGGCGGCGGGCGGCGTCGTGGAGGTCCGCGACGGCGGACCCGGTTTCACCGACGACGACCTGGCGGTGGCGTTCGAGCGCGGCGCCCTGCACCAGCGCTACCGGGGGGTGCGCAAGGTCGGCAGCGGGCTGGGGCTGGCGCTCGCCGCCGGCCTGGTCCGCCGGCTCGGCGGGGAGATCACGGCCGGGCACGCGCCGGAGGGCGGAGCGGCGTTCACCGTCCGGCTGCCCCCGGATCCTTACCGAGCTCGAACATCGGCCTGACCCGCCGCTCGCCGGACGGCGGGAGGCTGGGACTCCACGGACGGACGAGAGGGAGACTCATGGCACGTTGGGGAATCGCCGCCGGCACGCTGCTCGCGGCGGTCGCGCTGGGGCTCACCGGCTGCGGTGCGGCCGAGGTGGCGGGCCAACCGGCCCGCGAGAGCGCCGTCGAGGTCGTCGCGGCGCTCGGCGCGGAGGGCCAGGCGCTCGCCGCGATGGGCTTCGACGCCGGCGACCTGGCCGTCGACCCCGTGGCCGCTCCCGCCTCGCCCAGCGCGACGGGGGAGAAGCCGCGGCGCGAGCGCGCGGAGGAGTGGCGCAAGCACCGGCAGGCCCGGGTGCTGCTGCGGAAGAGCACGCTGCACGGCGAGGCCGTGGTGCGGACGAAGGACGGCGGCACGAGGACCGTCGCCGTGCAGCGGGGCGAGGTGACCGCGATCGACGGCGGGAAGATGACCGTGAAGTCCACCGACGGCTTCACCATGACCTGGACCTTCGGCAACGAGCTGCGCGTCGTCGAGCGCCGTACGACGATCGCGTCCACCGACATCGGGGTGGGCACGACGGTCGGCGTGGCCGGCGCCAAGGAGGGCGACGGCGGCGTGGCCCGCCTGATCGTCGTGCCGGTCAAGCAGAGGTAGCCGCCGGGCCGGTCCGGAGGCGAGCAGGCCGGAGCGGCCGTTCCCCGGCGGGAGACGGCCGCTCCGTTCGCGCGAGACCACGAGGTACGAGGGTGTGGCCGGCCGGGCCCGGCCGGCCACACCCCACCTCAGTACACCCGGGAGCCGATGAAGTCGTCGTGCCCGTAGCCCACCGGGTTGGCGAAGGCGCGGGACTCGAACGACCACTGCTGGCGCGTGCTGGTGGCGCAGGTGGCCAGCCGCAGCCGCGGGGTGCCCAGCCACGGGTTGTCGAAGGCCAGGCAGAGGTTGGTGTTGCCGGCCGCCTTGATCTGGTTGCCGGCCAGCACGAACTTCTGGTTGACGCCGCCGTGGCAGTCGTAGATGTCGACCGCCGTGCCGGAGTTCAGCGTGCCGCCCGAGACGTCCAGGCAGCGGTCGTGGGACAGCTCCGAGTGCAGCGACTGCCGGGCCGGGTCGTACCAGAAGCCCTGGTTGCGCCCGCCGTGGCAGCCGTACGACTGCTGTGGCGTGCCGTTGCGCGAGTCGTACCCCTTGCCGTCCACGCAGGTGCCGGTGGCGGCGTTGCGCAGCTGCCTGAACTCGAACAGCCCCGGGTA
Organism: Micromonospora sp. NPDC052213; assembly: GCF_040679695.1. NCBI lineage: Bacteria > Bacillati > Actinomycetota > Actinomycetes > Micromonosporales > Micromonosporaceae > Micromonospora > Micromonospora sp. NPDC052213. Next base: position 18,195 of record NZ_JBFAVI010000005.1, on the reverse strand, counting down.
GAGCACGCCGTTGCCGGTGCTGGCCGGGTCGACGCAGGTGGCGCGCTGCTGCCCGGAGTTCCAGAACTGGGTGACGCACTGGGCGAACATGCCGTGCCCCCGGTGGTTCGGGTGGAACGACTGCCGCGCCGCGTTCTCGTCCCAGACGCCGATCTCGATGTGGAGGCCGCGGACCGCGGTGTTGTCGGTGCACACCTCGTGGCCGTGGAACAGCCGGCTCGCGTCGAGGTAGCGGGTGCCGGTGTTGGTCGCCGCCGCCCGCAGCGCCGACTCGAACATGGGCACCGCCTTGTTCCGGGCGAACGCGGCGTCAGCCAGGTAGAGCAGGCAGCCGCCGGCGTACCAGCCGGGGAAGTTCGGGTTGTCCTCCACGTCCGGGCTGCCGGGGCTCGGGTACGACATGAGCACCAGTTCGTAGTCCGACCGCAGGTAGCCCGCGCCGGTCATGGTCTGCCGGATGTCGGTGAGCGCGTCCTCGACCGCCTGCCGGCTGCCGTCGGTGCGCACCGTCCACTGGTCGGTGTAGGTGGGGTAGCACGGGCCCTGGAGGAAGACCCGGCGGACGGTGCAGTCGGTGGCGACGGGGCCGAACTGGATCGTGCCGTCGCCGTTCGCGCCGACCACCACCCAGATCAGCTTGATGTGCGTGTTGCGCGCCTTGATCGCCAGGTGGTCGCCCTGGTTCAGCTCGTTGTGCTGGGTGGGCCCGCCCCGGATCAGGTTCCACGGGGTCGCCCCGGAGCAGGCGATGTTGTACTTCTCGTCGGCGGGGATCCCGGTGCGGAAGACCGCCTGGTCGTACGAGCGGTCGCACCAGTTGCCGGGTTCGTGGGTGCCGGGGACGTAGTTGCCCACCCCCTCGCCCGAGATCTCGCTGTCGCCCATCGTGATCAGCGCGGTGCGGCGCTGTTCGATGGGGCGGATGGCGGGCGCGCCGTAGAGGGCGGTGGCCTCGGCGGCGCGGATCGCCTCCAGGTTGTCGGGGAGTGGCTGGATGGCCGGACGGTCGGCCGCGGTGGCGGGGGCGGCCGTTCCGGCGAGCATCGGCAGGACGAGCGCGGCGGCGGCGACGATGGTGAGCACCCGTCGTCGGGTCGCGCGTTCGCGTCTGGCAGGGGAACCATGCATCGACGCACTCCTTTCGGCTCGATCGCGGGACGTCGATCGAGTTACCAGACGGTAACGCTGGCTTCGAGATATGTGAATGCATCTCGGAATCGTTGCGCGCGGAGTGTAGAACCGGACGATCCGGGCGAGACGGGCAACGTCAGGAGTGCTGCGGCCGCCGCTCCGGCCGCCCTCTCCGGCCTGGCCGGGCGGCCTTGTCGATGCGCGGCCGGAGGCGTCGGGTGGCGTCGGCGGTGCGCGGACCGGGGGGCGCCGGGCGGGTCAGCGCCCGGGCGGCAGGGCGTAGCCGACGTAGCCCCGGAACTCGACGCGCCAGCCCGCCGGCACCAGCTCCGCGCACGCCGGCCGGCTGCCGGTGCAGACGATCGCGTCCACCGAGGCCGGGTCGGCCGGCGGGCGCCCGGGCAGCACGGACTGCAGCGCCACCAGCTCCGGCGGGCGGCCGTCGGCGTCACGCAGCAGCAGCCACCAGGGGTACTCCCAGTTGTCGTTCTGCTGCACCAGGCCGATCCGGCGGGCGCCCGTCGCGCGTACCGCGTCCGCCGCCCAGCGGAACTCCTCCGCCCACTGGGGACGCCGCAGGAACCTGGTCTCCCACTCGGAGGTGGTGAAGACCGAGCCCGCACCGACCAGCCGGCGCGGGAAGCCGTACGACACCGCGAGCACCCCGGCCAGCGCGCAGGTGGCCAGCACGGTCACCGCGAGCCCGGCCGCCACCGACCGCCGGCCCGCGCCGCCGTCCCTCGCGGCCGACCGGCGGAACAGCGCGTCGAGCCAGAGCCCCGCCAGCGGTACGGCCAGCGCCAGCGCGTAGAGCAGCAGGCGGTTGCCCCACGGCTGCCACTTGACCATGGCGGTGTGCAGCAGCACGGCCACCACCACGACCACCGCGTACGCGCGCAGCGGCCCCGCCTGCGTCGGGCCGACCCGGCCCGGCCTGACCAGCGCGAACCCCGTCCCGATCAGCGCCAGCGCCCCGGCCAGCGGGAAGGCCACCCGGTCCTCGTCCGGGTACCAGGACGGCACCGGGAAGCGTTCCCGGCCGAAGGTGGTGGCCCGGTCCTGGGGGTCCACCCCGATCAGTTCGGCGCCGGCGACGATCGCCTCGGCACCGGCCCGGCGCAGCGGCGCGAGCGGGGTGTCGAACGCCGTGTGCGCGATCCGCAGCGCGTTGACGAGCACCGAGGGCGGGTCGTGCCGCTCCATCGGGACGGACTCGCGCAGCCGGGGCGGGCCGAGCGGGTGCCCGAACTCGGCGGTCACCCGGGCGAGGAACGGCCCGACCACGACCGCCGCGACCAACAGGATCAGCACGGACCCGGTCACCGTCCGGGCCACCTGACGTCCCGGTCGGAGGCCGGGCGCGGCAGCCCCACCGGCGTGACCGGCATCCGGACCGCCCACCGCGCCGGCCCGGCCGGGCAGCGCTCCGGCGCGCTCCCGCGCGGTGCCGCCCCGCGCCAGCCGGAGCTGGGCGAGCCCCCAGAGCACCAGCAGCGGCCCGAGCGCCATCAGGCCGTTGGTCTTGGTGACCGCGGTCAGCCCGGTGGCCGCCCCCAGCCCGAGCATCGTCCCGACCCCGGTGCGCCGGCGCAGCCCGTCCAGCGCGAGCGTCGCCGCGCAGGCCACCCAGGCGGCGCAGACCAGGTCGGTCTGGGTGCTGGTCGCCTGGAGGGCCACCATCGGAGTGGTGGCCAGCACGAACGCGGTGAGCAGTTGGGCCCGGCGGCTGCCGCCGAGCTGGGCGGTGATCCGGGTCGCCGCCAGCAGGACGCCGACCCCGGCCGCCCACTGCACCAGGTGGTGCAGCGCGTCGCCGCCGGTGAAGAGGCGCAGGTGCAGCAGCAGATACTCGGCGCCGGGCGGGATGGTCACCTGCCGGTGGATGGCGGTGGGCCAGAAGTCGAGGTCGCCCTGGGCCACCCAGTGCTCCACCTTCGGCAGGTGGTAGGTCTGCGAGTCGAAGTTGTTCGGTTCAGCCAGCAGGGCGATCAGCAGCTCGACCAGGAGCAGCCCGCCGACCGTGCCGGCGAGCAGCCGCTCGCCCCGCCCCGCCGTACGCCAGGCTCCGGCCGGACCGGTCCACCAGCCGGACCGCCGGGCTCCGGCGGCGCCCGGCGCGCCGGCATCCGGTGCGGGCGGCGGGGCCGGGGTGTCGGTGGTGGGGCCGGTGGTCGCGCCGACCAGGGCGCGGCGTGGCGCCGCGACGGCCGCCGCCCGTCGCGCGGCGTCCCGGCGGCGGCGCCGTCCGGCGGCCGCGCCCGTGGCGGCGAGGAAGAGCAGCCAGGCGACGGCGAACGCCGGCAGGGTGAGCAGCCCCAGCGCGCCGAGCACCTCCACCGTGAGCACCGCGAACGCGCCCGTGACCAGGGCGGCCCGGACCAGCGCGAGGCGCAGCGGCGCCACGGTCTCGGTGGCCAGCGGCCGGAGGGCGACGGTGAGCAGTCCGATCGCGGCGACGGGGGCCAAGGCGAGCGGGTAGCCGGCTGCCGACATGGCGGAAGTAAACACCATCTTCCTGAGGCCGCCACGGTCGATGCCCACGGTGCTGCGCAGCGCCCCGCTGACCAGCCACGCTAGGCTAGGGCCGACGTATTGTCGCCACCGTGGAGATTCCCGTGAAGCTCTCGATCCTCATGCCGGTCTACAACGAGGAAGAACGCATCGCGGATGCTCTCAAGCAGGCGTTGGCGGTCGACTATCCGTGTGAGATCGAGTTGGTCGTGGTCGACGACGGCAGTCGGGACGGTACGGGTGAGATTCTCGGTCGGGCCGACGACGCGCGTCTGCGGGTCGTCACCCATCAGCGCAACGCTGGTAAGGGTGCGGCCATCAGGACGGCGGTCGACAATGCGGAGGGCGACTACATGGTCATCCTCGATGCTGACCTGGAGTACGACCCGCAGGACATTCCGAAGTTGCTCGATCCGGTGCTCGACGGGCGGGCCACGGTCGTCTACGGCAATCGCACCTTCGGTAGTCACAGTGCCTACAGTTTCTGGTACGTGATGGGTAACAAGGGCGTCACGATGGCCGCGAACGTGTTGTTCAACTCCTACATCGGTGATCTGGAGACCTGTTTCAAGCTGATGCCGGTCGACCTGTACCGCTCGCTCGATGTCCGTTCGCGGGGGTTCGGGATGGAGGCGGAGGTGACCGGTAAGTTGCTGCGTCGTCGGATCCGTCCGTACGAGGTGCCGATCAGCTACCGGGCGCGGGGGCGCGAGGAGGGCAAGAAGATCACGTGGAAGGACGGTGTCGAGGCGCTCTGGATCCTCGGCCGCGAGCGCACCCGCCGCCGTCCTTTCGGCGCTCCGACCCGCTGACCCGCCGCCGGGACGGGGCTTGACCCCTGATCTTGAACGGTCCAGGCGGCTGGGCCAGCGTGACCGGTGCCGGTCGGGTGTTTCTCTTAGGTGATCGGGGATTGCTGTCCGAGCCGGGAGTGGCGTCGGACGGTGTTGCAGCGGTACGGCCGGCGGAGCGCCGCCTGTTCGACAACGGCGAGCGCACCGGCAACGTCGGCCCGGTGACCCGGTGACCCGGTGACCCGGTGACCCGGTGACCCGGTGGGCCGACGTGCCCGAGTCAATGACCGCGGGCGATCCACTCGTCCAGGTGCGGGGCTTCGGCGGCGATCGTGGTGCCGTCACCGTGACCGGTGTGGACCCGGGTGTCGCCGGGCATGGTGAGCAGCCGTTCCCGGATCGAGGAGATGATCGTCGGGAAGTCCGAGAACGAGCGGCCGGTGGCGCCGGGGCCGCCGGAGAACAGGGTGTCGCCGGTGAACAGGACCCCTGCTTCGGGCAGGTGCAGGCAGATCGACCCGGGCGAGTGCCCCGGGGTGTGGATCACCCGCAGTTCCGTGCCCGCCACGGCGATCCGCTGCTCGTCGGTCGCCGGCCAGAACTTCTCGTCCGGGTGGCTCTGCCGCCACAGCCCCTCGTCGCCGGGGTGCAGCAGGACCGGCGCGTAGCACTCCCTGCCGAGACGCGGCGCGGCGGTGACGTGGTCGTTGTGCCCGTGTGTGCACACGACGGCGACGACGGCACGGGAGCCCACGGCCTCGATGATCGGCTCGGCGTCGTGAGCGGCGTCGACGATGACGACCTCGTCGTCGTCGCCGACGAGCCAGACGTTGTTGTCCACCTCCCACGTGCCGCCGTCGAGCTGGAACACCCCGGAGGTGACGACGCGGTCGATCCGCAGCGTGCCACTCACAGCATCACGACCGAGCGCAGCACCTCGCCGGCGTGCACGGTGTGGAACGCCTTCTCGACGTCGTCGATCGCGATGCGTTCGGTGACGAACTTGTCCAGCGGCAGCCTGCCTTGCAGGTACAGGTCGATCAGCATGGGGAAGTCCCGCTCAGGCAGACAGTCGCCGTACCAGGAGGACTTCAGCGCGCCGCCGCGGGAGAAGAAGTCGAGCAGCGGCATCTCCAGGCGCATGTCCGGGGTGGGCACGCCGACGAGCACGACGGTGCCCGCGAGGTCGCGGGCGTAGAACGCCTGCTTCCAGGTCTCCGGCCGCCCGACCGCGTCGATCACGACGTCGGCACCGAACCCGCCGGTCAGCTCCGCGATCGCGGCGACGGCGTCGGTGGCTGAGGCGTCGACGGTGTGGGTGGCTCCGAGGTCTCGGGCCCACTCGAGCTTGCGTGCGTCGCGGTCCACGGCGATGATCGTCGAGGCGCCGGCCAGACGAGCGCCGGCGACGGCGGCGTCGCCGACTCCCCCGCAGCCGATGACGGCCACGGAATCCCCGCGTCCCACCGCACCGGTGTTGATCGCCGCGCCGATGCCGGCCATGACCCCGCAGCCGAGCAGGCCCGCGACGGACGGGTCGACGGACGGGTCGACTTTCGTGCATTGGCCGGCGTGCACGAGCGTCTTGTCCGCAAATGCGCCGATGCCCAAGGCGGGGGTGAGCTGCGTGCCGTCGGTCAGGGTCATCTTCTGGGTCGCGTTGAACGTGCTGAAGCAGTACTGCGGGCGACCCCGCTTGCAGGCCCGACACTGACCGCAGACCGCTCGCCAGTTCAGGACGACGAAGTCGCCGGGTCGCACCGACTCGACGCCTTCGCCGACGCTCTCGACGGTGCCCGCGGCCTCGTGGCCCAGCAAGAACGGGAACTCGTCGTTGATCCCGCCGTCGCGGTAGGTCAGATCCGTGTGACACACACCGCAGGCGGCCACCGCGACCACGACCTCGCCGGGACCGGGGTCGGGGATGACGATGTCCGTCAGCTCGACCGGCGCACCCTTGGAACGGGCGATGACACCGCGCACCTGCTGTGGCATGGGGATGGTTCCTCTTTCGATCGGTGGTTCATGCGACAGCGACATTAGCTGCGCTTTCCCTATAGGCGACCTGGCCGACGGACGAGAGAAACCTGGTCTTCCGGCTAGGGTGTTCGAATGGGAACGGAACTTGCCGGGCTGCGCGAGGTGATCGAGGGGCCGCTGCACGAGATCGCCGGGCGGTTCTCCCGGTACCTGGCCGACCGCTGGCCGCATACCGCACTGATCATCTTCACCCGCGAGTGCACCGGCCGCCCTCGCAAGGTGGCCGGGGCGATCGAGACGATCAACAAGGTCACCCTCGCGGAGTTGGAGGACCTCAAGGCGCGCACCGAACCCGGCCGTCCGCTCCGCACCACGGCGACGATAGCCGGGGAGGCCCGCGCGGTGTGGGTGGTGCGGGATCCGGTGGACACGCTGCTCGTCCTCGTCGCCCGCAGCGCGGCCAGGCACTTTCCCCAGTCCGAGGTCCTGGCGGAGGTCTTCGGTATCGTCGCGACGTCGATCCGGCAGCAGGTTGCCCAGGCCAGTCCGGACTACCTCGCTGAATCGCGCGCGGCGTCGACCGAGCGGGCACGCACGATCGCGGAGATGGCCGCGGCCCACGAGACCGCGCTCGTCACCATTCTCACGACGCTGCGTTCCACCGGCCTCGACGATCGCCGCGCCCGTCTCGCCGCCACCGACTCGGCGTCCGCCGCGCTCGTGGCGTTGCGCACCGCTCAGGAGTCCGACCTGGCCTCGTCCGAGGAACCAGCGCCGGCCGTGTTCGCCAAGCTGCGCAAGGAGATCCGCCAGGTGCTGCGCCACCACGACGCGCAGCTGGATTTCGTGCCACCGCCCAAGGACGTACGCCCGGTGCCCGGCGAGATTGCCCGCGCGGCGCACGCCATGACCCGTACGGTCGTGCTGGCCTTCACCGCCCAGCCGGGACTCGCCCGGTTGCGTATCGCCTGGGACTGCGACGGCACGTCGCTGCGGGTCGATGTGCGCGACCAGGGCGCCGGCCGCCTCGACACCCACGCCTTGCGCCGCGAGCTCGACGGCCGGGCCCGTACGCTGGGCGCCACCGTCGAGTTCGACGCCGTGCCCGACTGGGGCAGCCGCGCCACCATCAGCCTTCCACTCGCCCCAGCTCCCGACCGTTCCGGCGGACGCAAGCTGAGCAGCCTGAACCGGCGGGAACTCGAGGTACTTCGCCTTGTCACCCAGGGGAAGCGCAACAAGGCCATCGGCATCGAACTCGGCATCACCGAAAGCACCGTGAAGTTCCACGTCGCCGGTCTGCTGAAGAAGCTGGAAGTCAGCTCCCGCGGCGAGGCGACGGCGCTGGCGCTCGACGCGGGCATCTAGCACCAACGCCGTTCGGCCAGGCCGGTTGGTGGCTCGTCAGGGCGCGTCGGATTTCCATGACGCGTACGACGATGGTGGTGGCGGGACGGTCCGTCGGAGGAAGACGCCCGCTCGGCCGCCCCCTACTCGACTGGAGGCTGGGCGGCTCGGCGTTTGGCGTTCCGCCACATGAGGCGGCCGAGGACCATGAGCCAGAGGGATTCCAGCGGCAGGACCATCACGAAGAGGAACAGGTCGGTGCCGCCGGCCGGCGCCAACCCGATCCCGGCGAAGGCCAGCAGGCCATTGGTGAGCACCAGCGCGCCGGCGATCGCCCCGGCAACCGCGAACCAACGGGGATAGCGGGTATCGAGGGCGACCGCCAGTCCGGCCAAGAGCATGGTCAACCCGTAGAACACGACGATTTCGCTGTGGAAGGTGCCGTTGAGGAACCAGATTCCGGTTTCGGCCATGCGTTGCAGCGCCTCTTGTTCCGGGCCGGTAGCGGTTGCCCACTCGTTGGCCAGGATCTTGAGCGCGTAGCCGTCCACGCCGTAGTCAAAGACGACGAAGAGGCTCCCCACGATCGCGCTGGGTATCAGGAACCGGCCGACCGCGCGGGCGGCGCCCGGCATCAGGGTGTTCGCGAGTGCGACGAAAGCACCGAGCCAGATGAGCCCAGCCACGATCGTGCCCAGATGGATGAGCAGCCAGGTCTGGTGATCGGCGATGAACCGCAGGGCCACGGCCTCGCCTACGAGGCTCTCCTCGCGCGTGGGGAGGTCACCGTGCGGGGCGAACGACGCGCCGAGCACAAGTGGTCCAGCGATCGCGCACACCGCGCCGATCCGGAGCAGAATCCGTTGCTCGGAGTCCACCGACTCCGCCGTCGAGAGCGTCATACCTGTCTCCTACGGGTGGGTGCGTCGGTCTTCGTGGCCCGGGGCATGCGCGGTGGTGTGCCGGCCGTCGCGCAGCCGCCGAACGAGCACCGCCAGCCCGCCCGCGATGAGGCCCCACATCATGTTGGTGACGAACAGCGGGATGACCGCGAACGGCATGGCGAGCGGACCCTGAAGCTCTCCGGTGAGAATCGGCGAGAGCACCGCGCTGAGCAGGATCGCCGCGGCCGCGTAGGTGAGCCCGGCGGCCACGAGGGTCAGCAGCGGCTCACGTACCCGGCTCAGGCCCACGATCAGCACCCAGGCCGAGGTGATGGCGATGGTGAGGATGAGCGGTGTTGCCGGCTTCCCCAACACATCGCTCAGGCCGACGATGGAGAAGAGGGGCCGGACGAGCGCCAGCGCGGCAAGGCCAATCACCAGCGGCCAGTTGAGGCGTCGAAGAACTGAGGCAGGTTCCATGTCTTCACGCTAGGGTCGCCTGCTCGGCCGGCCTGTCGGTCGAGTCTCGTCACTTTTCGGTGGGCGCTGCACCGTGGGGCGACATGGGACGTCGCCCCTCGACGTACACGTCACCCGGCAGACGGATGCGACCATGTCGTTCATGGCCATGACCCGTGGCGCGGGCGACAATGAGGTGCCCCCGTGGGTCCTCACCGCTCTTGTCGCCGCCGGCCAGGCCATCGCGGTCGCGCTCATCATCGCGATCGGCTCGCACGACGGTGGGCGACACGACGTCGGGGCGTACGTGTTCGCGGCCGGCTTCGGTGCGCTGCTGCTGCTCCGCAACCGGCTGCCGGTCGCCGTGCTGATCACCGCGGTTCTGCTCGTGTTCGCCTACTACGCCGGCGGGTACCCACCGATCGGCATGGCAGTGCCGCTGGTCGGGGCCTTCTACAGCGCCGCCGAGCGGGGACACGCAGCCGTGGCCTCCGCTGTCGGAGCGGTCCTGCTCGCGGTGTCGTTGTACTTCCGCACCACCGACGGCGAGTCCAGCGCCGTCCTGGCCTACGACCTGATCACGAACGTGGCCCTCATCGGCTGCGCGATCGCCCTCGCCCTCGCCGTCCGCAGCACGCGCGCCCTGCGCAACCAGCAACGCCGCGTGGTCGCCCTGGAACGGCACCAACAGCAGGAACGGGCAGCCCGCCACCTTGAGGCAGAACGCCTGCGCATCGCACGGGACGTCCATGATTCGATCGGCCACGCGCTGTCCCTGGTCTCCGTCCAGGCACGCGTCGCGCAGCAGTCGCTCGGCACCGACGACGCGGCCGTCGCGCGGGCCCTCGACAACGTCGTCGACGCCACCCGGTCATCCCTGGCGGATCTGCGCCGCACCCTGGCGATCCTCCAGTCCGATCGCGAGGACGCGGGCCGGGCCCTGCTCACCCTGACCGGCATCGAACGCACGGCGCAGGCGGCCCGCGACGCCGGACTCGACGTGACGGTCTCGATCGACGTCGACGAGGCCGCCATTCCCGCCCCGACGGCGAGCACCGCCTTCCGGATCGTGCAGGAGTCGGTTACCAACGTGCTCCGCCACGCGAGCGCCAACCATGCCACGATCACTGTCCGGAGCAGCGAAGACGAGCTGCGCGTACGCGTCACCGACGACGGTCACGGCGCGCGGACGGAACCCGGTCTCCGGTCCACCCGGGGCGACGGGGGGCGGGGAATCGACGGCATGCGGGAGCGGGCGGCACTGCTCGGCGGCACCCTCACGGCCGGGCCCACCCCCACAGGATTCAGTGTCGAGGCGGTACTGCCGATCGGAGGAGCACGGTGATCAGGGTGGTCATTGCCGAAGACGAGGTACTGCTGCGCGGCGGCCTGAAGGCACTGGCCGAACATGACGGTGACATCCAGATCGTCGCCGAGGTGGATCAGGGCGGGGCTGCCGTCGCCCGGGTACGCGAGCTGCGACCGGACGTGGTTCTCATGGACATCCGCATGCCCGGCCTCGACGGCATCGCAGCGACCCAGATCATCACCGAGTCCCCCGCTCTCGCTGATGTCGCCGTGCTGGTCCTGACCACCTTCGCTGAGGAGCAGACCGTGCTGGAGGCGCTGCGGGCGGGCGCGGCCGGCTACGTACTCAAGGACATCGCCCCGGAGGAGTTGCGCGAGGCGATCCGGGCGGTCGCTGCGGGGCGGCCGGTCCTGTCCCCCGATGTCACCACGACCGTCATGCGGGCCGCCGCCAGGTCCCGGTCCGGGCCCGACCCGGACCTCATCGACCGGCTCGCACCACGGGAACTCGAGGTCCTCGCCGAGATCGGCCTCGGACTGAACAACGCCGAGATCGCCGAGCGGCTCTTCATCAGCCCGGCGACCGCTCGGACCTATGTGAGTCGGCTGCTCCACAAGCTGGACGCCCGTGACCGCGCCCAGCTGGTCGTGATCGCGCACCGCGCCGGCCTCGTCGACACCCCTCGGTGAGAAGTGTGCTGAGCAGAAGATAGGGACGCGTGGTCGCCGCGAGCGCTGGCCCGGCCCGTCCGAATGTGGTCATGGCCGTAGCCGGACAGCTCATCAGAGCTGGCGTCGCCCGACCTACTCATCAACCTGGCGTCGCCAGCCAGCCCCTCGGCGTCAACGCCGTGCAGCGGCCGCCGCACGACATCCGATCGTCTCCACAAGTCATCGAAATCATCCGGCAGCCGTCTGAATGCTCGTGGACCGCGCCGTCCCGCGGACGGGTGCGGCTCAGTGCCCGGGCTGGAAGCGGGACAGCAGTTGGCCGGGGTCGCGCAGGACGTCACCGACCGCGAACCCGCCGATGGACGTTCCGTCGAGCAGCTGCGCCCGCGCGTCATCGGCCCGCAGCTCGGCGGCGCGGATCGTCTGCGTCACCAGTTCGCCGAGCGTGAGGTTGTCGACGGTCCGTTTCGCCCGCGTGTCGATCCAGATCTCCTGCAGCTCCTTCGCCCCGGACACCCGGACGGTGACCTCCCCGCCCGGGGAGGTGGCCTCGTACTCGGCGTGCGGTGCCCGTTCGGCGAACTCGGCGGCCCGGGTCATCGCCGCCACCATGTCGCCGCAGATGCGGCGCAACGAGTCGACGTCCATCACCGGATCCGCTCGACGGCGAGTCGCATCCGGTCGAGCGCCGCGCTCAGGTCCATGGGCGGCGGGACGTCCGCGCCGCCGGAGATCCCGGCCAGGCGCTGGGTCAGCCGCTCGCCCATGTTGGTACGGGCTGCGCCGATCGCCTCCTGGCAGGCTGCGCCGAGCTCCGTGGCGTCGAGCGTGGCCATCGCCTGCGGGCTGATGTAGACGTGCTCGACGCGATAGTCGCCGGTGACGCGGGCGGCTACCAGCTCCAGGCTGTCGCAACCCTCGGCCGACTCGTCGGTCAGCGCCGCGATCTCGGCGGCGAAGCCGTCAACCGCCTCGGTGACGCGCCGCATCGACTCCCCGGCGTAGCCCTGCCGCTGAGCCTCCCGTGCCGAGCCGCCGATCTCCCCTATCCAATCCGTCACTGCTGCTTCTCCCACTCCTGCGGCTTCGAGATCGCGATCCGAACCGGTTCGGGCAGGGTGAGGCTGCCCGCGTCGATCTGCCCGTCCTTCTCGCCGAGCTTGTTGGCCAGCGCGTCGTACGCGTCGCTCACGGTCTTGGAAGTCGACCAGAGCACCGCGACGAACGAAACGAACAGGCCGATCAGGCCGGCGACGAAGGCGGCCCAGGCCGCGAAAATCGCCATCTTCACCGCGGGCGAGGCCGGGCCGGAGGCGTTCGCCGCCATGGCCGCGACCGCCGCGCTGGCGGCGGCGACGAGGTAGGAGGCGATGACGCCCGCCACGCCGGCGCCCATCTGGAAGCAGGCGGAGTCCATCAACGCGCAGGTCTCGGAGAGTCTCTTCAGGATCGGCTGCAACTCGCCGGTCACGAACCCGTTGAACTCGTTGGCCGCGCTGTCCTGCCAGCGGCTCTTCGTCTCGGCAATCCTGCTCTCCAGGTCGCCGTGCATGCGATCGTAGGCGTTCTTGAGCTCGCCCCACGAGCCCGAACTGCGGAACCACGCCTCGGGATCGACCACGTTGGGCAGGACCAACGCGTGTCCGACGGTGAACGTCGCCGCCGACGCGGGGATCGCGTCCGGAAGGAAGGACGCGGCCAACACCCCGTTGACCCCGAACAGCACGGACTGCCAGGCCTTGCTGTCGTCAGCGTCGTCGTCCAGCAGTTGTTTGCCCTCGTGCACGGGCAGGTCCCTCCCCTGTTCAAGTCCTCGTGGTCCGAATCTCAAGCCCCGCTGGGCTCTTAACCGTCGCGGTAGCTGAATCCGCTGCCCTGCTGCTCTTCCATCTCCTCGTAGTGGGCAGCGACCCGGGTCAGCGCGACGCCGATGGTGTCGAAGATCTTTCCCATGGCGACGGTGACGTCCTCGACGCCGGAGCGCACCTGCTCGTAGTCGGTCGGCGCGCCCACCGCATACGCGGGGAACACCTCGGAGGGGAGGGCCAGCCCGAGAAGCACCTGCTTGGTGTCCCGGTCCAGTTGGTCGGAGTGCCTGGTGAACGCCTCACCCAGCCCCCGCAGGGATGTGATGTGTATCGACGGCATGCTGCGCTTCCTTGATCATCGCCTGCCGGGGCAGCTTGGCAGTGATCTTCATCTGGCCCGGACGGGTGCCAGGATAGGGACGCGTAGCCGTCGCGAGCGCTGGCTCGGCCTGTCCGAATGTGGCCATGGCCGCAGCCGGACAGCTCATCAGGCCTGGCGTCGCGCGGCGAGAAACGGACCACCTTTGGGCGCCTTGCAGCGCGTCGGACAACCGCGCCAGATCGCCACTCATGTTCCGCAACTGGTCGAGCGCCGCCTGGCGCGAGCAGCATCCCGATACTTGCCCCGGTCTGCGCGCCACGATCCATGCCAGGCCAGCAGCCAGCCCCGCCCGCACGGCGATCACCGAGTAGATGGCCAACTGTCGTCTGCGATCCCGCTGCGTGGTCCGTGTCTGCTGGCGCCACTTGTCCAGCGGACGGTCGGTTGCTCTCCTTCGCGGCCCACTGAGCACGTCCATGGCCCACTACCCGAGACCGCCCACCATCGATGCCCTGAAGGAGACGGCGGAGATCGTCGGCGTAACCGGCCGCTGGACCGGACTGGACCGGACACCCTCACACCGCACCCGACAGGGCGGGACATGGGGGATGTTGTCGGACGAGCAGCCATCGAGCAGTCGCGCGTCCACAAGGGCAGACAAGCGAAGAGCCTGACCCGCGTTTCGGCAGGTCAGGCTCTTCCGATCTTGTGCGCCCGAAGGGACTCGAACCCCTAACCTTCTGATCCGTAGTCAGATGCTCTATCCATTGAGCTACGGGCGCTTGGTGCTCGGCCAGTCTACACAACCGGCTTTCGCGCGGAGACTCCGGGATTCGAACCCGGGAGGGGCTTTAAGACCCCAACCGCATTAGCAGTGCGGCGCCATAGACCAGACTAGGCGAAGTCTCCCTGGTGGCCCCTGCAGACCACCGCGCCCGAGGATACATGCCCGCAGCGATCAGGAGCAAAGCGACTTCCCCGTACGACCGGCCGCCCGGCGTGCCGGAGCGCGTGGGGCCCGGCCGGTTCCGGCTTTCCCGGCTGTGCGCGAGCCTTATCGGGACTAGGCTCCATCGATATGCAGGAGCAGCCGCCGCGGGAGCCGACCCGACGAGAGCCTGCTGAGGGGGCGCGGCGGCGCTCCCCGAAGCCGACCTTCACGCCGCCGCCCGCGCCACCGGAGCCGGCACCGCCCGCGCCCTCGCCGTCGACCCGGCGACCGGAGGATGCCGAGGAACGCCCCCGGCGGGTGAAGCCGGCCCCGGCGGTGCTCTTCCAGCCACCTGCGGACGACCCGCCGCTGCCTCGCCAAGCCGATCGTTCGGCCGGTCCGGCACCCCGGGGGCGCGCCGACCGGGCCGGGGCGGTCGGGCAGAGTGACGTCCCGAACACGAGCGGCGCGGATCCCGTGACCACCGGAGCCCGTCAGGGGGCACCGACCGACGTCCCTGCCGGGACGGCGGGGACGAACGGTCCGGGCGAGGGCGAGGGCGAGGGCGAGTCAGCGGGGCCGGTGGCGGCGCAGGCACGGAGCGCGCCGGGCGAGGGGCCGCCCGCGCCGGCCGTCGCGGAGCGAACGCGCCGCGCCACCCCCGCCAGCAAGACCCCCGCGAAGAAGGCCGCCGCCGGGACCCCGGTCGAGGAAGTCGCCGCAGCGCGGGCCACCACCCCGGTGCGGGAGGCCACCGCGGGCACCGCCACCCCGGCCAAGAAGACCGGGGCCAAGAAGGCCACCGCCAAGAAGACCCCTGCGAGGACGGCGGCCGCCACGAAGGCCCCACCGGCCGAGCAGCCGCGAGAGGCCGTCGACCTGCCGCCGGCCGCGACGGCAGACACGTCCGCCGCGACGAAGGTCACACCCGCTCGGAAGGCGACGACCGCGAGGAAGGCCACACCTGCGCGTACCGTAGCCACCGGCACGAACGCGCGGGAGGTGAGCAGCGCAGGCGTGGGCACGAACGCGGAGGAGACGAGCACCGCGAACGTGGGCGCGAGCACCGCCGTCCGCAGCGCCGCGACCCCCGACATCGCCGAGGCCGGGGCCGGGATCGGGAGCGCCGACACACCGACCGCCGCCCCCGGCGCCCTGTTCGAGAGCGCGGGAGCCGGTGTGCCGAGCACCACAGCCGACGCCCGGCCGCCGAGCACCCCGTCGGGCCGTACGCCGGAACCGGCCCTGCGGGGGATCACCTCGCGGGTGCTCGGCCATCCCGGGTTCGCTCCGGAACTGCTGGCCCTGGCCGCCGTCGAGGTGCTCGGCCCGCGTGCCCGTGACTGGGCGCAGGGGCTGCGTGACGCGTACCCCGATGCGGGTGCCGACGGGCTGGCCCGGCTCGCGACCCGGCGGTTCGTGCGACAGGCCGGGGCGGGTGGGGCGACGGCCGCGCTGGCGGGACTGTTCGCGCCGCTGGCCGAGCTGGCGGCGGTGCTGTGGACCCAGGCCAACCTGGTGCTGCACCTGGCCGCGGCGTACGGCCGGGACCCGGCCCATCCGGACCGGGCGGTGGAGCTGCTGGTGCTGACTCGCGTGCACCCGGATGCCGGGAGCGCGAAGGCGGCGCTGGCGGCGGCCCGGGCGGCGGACGGGCCCGGTGAGGCGCCGTGGCCGCGGGCGGCGGAGGCGGCGTGGCGGCTGGCCGCGCCGCTCGCCGCCCAGGCCGGTGGCTGGCTGGCGCTGCGGGCGGCGTCCCGGCTGCTGCCGGGCGCGGCGGTGCTCGCGGCAGCGGCCGGCGACGCGGCGGGGGCCGAGCGCCTCGCCGCCCGCGCGATCAGCGCCTACCGGCGGACAGCGGCCGGCTGAGCCCGCCTACCGGCGAACAGCGGCTGGCTGAGCCGACGACGGCCGGTCGGGTGCCGGCGGAAGGGCGGAAGCCGGCGGGCAGGCGGCGGCGCGGACCGGCTCACAGCCAGCGGACGGGGCTCACAGCCAGTCGAACCACTCCCTCGGCAGCAGGGAGTAGCCGACGAAGGCGAACACGTCGAGCAGGGTGTGCGCGACGACCAGCGGCATGACCCGGCGGGTGCGCAGGTAGAACAGGCTGAACACGACGCCCATCACCACGTTGCCCACGAAGGCGCCGAAGCCCTGGTAGAGGTGGTACGAGCCGCGCAGCAGAGCGCTCGTCGCGATGATGGCACCGAGTCGCCACCGGAGCTGACGCAGCCGGGTGACCAGGTAGCCGACCACGATCACCTCCTCCAGCACCGAGTTCTGCACGGCGGCCAGGACCAGCACCGGCACCGTCCACCAGAGTTCGGGCAGCGCGGCCGGCACCAGCGTGGCGTTGACGCCGAGCTGGGCCGCCATCCAGAACAGCGCCAGGCCGGGCAGGCCGATCAGCGCGGCCAGCCCGGCGCCCCGGGCCAGGTCCTGGCCGGGCCGCCGGGCGTCCAGGCCGAGCGTCCGCGCCGGGTCACCGGGGTCCCGTGCCAGCAGGTGTACGGCGAGCAGCACCGGCAGCAGCGCGAAGCAGATCCCGAGCAGCTGGTACGTGAGGTCCAGCCACGGCCGGGGCGACACCGAGGTGTTGAGCGCGGCGGTCTGCTTCGACAGCGGCCCGTCGGCGGTCAGCTTCGCGACGATCGACACCGTCGCGTAGACGGCGGACTGGCCGAGGGACAGGCCGAGCACCAGCAGCGTCTCGGTGCCGAGCATCCGGTGGGTCGCCGGGCGGTCCAGCTCAACGGTCACCGCACCACTGTGCCCGACGACGACGCCCGGCGGCAGCGCCGAACCAACCTCACGAGCCGATCGCACACTCTGTGCGACCGGTCGACACGCTCCGTGGACATTCTATGGGCGCCCGATCCGCCGTCAGGAGAAGGAGCGCGCTCGTGGACGACTTCGCACGGCTGCTGAAGGAGAGCTGGACCCTGGTCGAGGAGCACCGGGAGCGGCTGGGCGGTCACTTCTACGCCCGGCTCTTCCTCCTCGACCCCGAGCTGCGGAAGCTCTTCCCGGTGCAGATGACCGGGCAGGGCGACCGGATCCTGGAGGCGATCGTCACCGCCAGCCAGACGGTCGGCGACCCGGAGAGCTTCGACGAGTACCTGCGCTCGCTGGGCCGGGACCACCGGAAGTACCACGTCGAGGCGGCGCACTACGAGACCATGGGCGTCGCGCTGCTGGACGCGCTGCGCAGCACCGCCGGCGACGGCTGGAACCTGGAGTACGACCAGGCGTGGCGGGACGCGTACGCGGCGATCTCGGAGAAGATGCTCGCCGGAGCGGCGGCCGACGACAACCCGCCGTTCTGGCACGCGGAGGTGCTGACGCACGAGCGGTACGGCACGGACACGGCGGTGCTCACCTGCCGGGCGTTGCAGCACCCGCTGCGCTGGAGGGCCGGCCAGTACGTGAGCGTCGAGGTGCCCCGTCACCAGCCCCGGGTGTGGCGCACCTACTCGATCGCCAACGCCCCGAACGACGACAACGTGCTGGAGTTCCACGTCCGTACGCCGGCCGGCGCCGGCTGGGTCTCGGGGGCGCTGGTCCGCCGGGTGAAGCCGGGTGACCTGCTCCGGGTGGCGGCGCCGATGGGGTCGATGACGCTGGACCGCTCCTCCGAGCGGGACGTCCTCTGCGTGGCCGGCGGCGTCGGGCTCGCCCCGGTGAAGGCGCTCGTGGAGGAGCTGGCCAGCTACAACCGGACCCGGTGGGTGCACGTCTTCTACGGCGCCCGCACGGAGGCGGACCTGTACGGCCTGGCCGCGCTCCGGGAGTTGGTGGCGGCGCACCCGTGGCTGTCGGTGACCCCGGCGTGCAGCGACGACCCGGACTTCGACGGCGAGCTGGGCGACATCTCCGACGTTGCCAGCCGGTACGGGCCGTGGACGGCGCACGACTGCTACGTCTCGGGTTCCGCCCGGATGGTCCGGGCCACCCTGCGCGTCCTCGCCGAGGACGACGTCCCGCCGGAGAACACCCGCTACGACACCTTCGGCGGCCTCTAGAAGCGTTCCTCCCCCCAAACCGGGGC
>NZ_JBFAVI010000004.1:108771-109017 GCF_040679695.1 Micromonospora sp. NPDC052213 | reverse complement strand
CGGCCGTCGCCGCCCGCCCCGCAGCCCCCCCCCACCCAGGCGGCGATCGCCTCGCGCAGCGCCGGCGTGCCGGCGGTCAGCGGGTAGCCCGGGGCGTCGGACGCCTCGGCGAGCGCCCGCCGGATCACCTCGGGCACCGGGTCGACCGGCGTGCCCATGGAGAGGTTGATCAGGCCCTCCGGGTGCGCCGCCCGCACAGACGCCGCGGCGGCCACGGACTCCCAGGAGAACAGGGGGCACCCCCAC
>NZ_JBFAVI010000004.1:0-108761 GCF_040679695.1 Micromonospora sp. NPDC052213 | reverse complement strand
GAGTTTGTTGTGCTGCTGGGGCGGGCCGGGCGCCTGTGGGGCCGGCGCGTCCAGGGTGTCCCAGGTGAACTCGGGCAGCCGCGACGAGACCGGCGCGGGGCGGTTCAGTGGCCCTCGCCGCGCGGCGGCTGCGCGGCGACGAAGGACGCGTCCTTCTCCACCTTGCCGATCTTCGAGGCGCCACCGGGCGAGCCCAGGTCCTCGAAGAACTCGTAGTTGGCGCCGGTGTAGTCCTTCCACTGCTCCGGGACGTCGTCCTCGTAGAAGATCGCCTCGACCGGGCAGACGGGCTCACAGGCACCACAGTCGACGCACTCGTCGGGGTGGATGTAGAGCATCCGGTTGCCCTCGTAAATGCAGTCGACCGGGCACTCCTCGATGCATGCCTTGTCGAGCACATCCACGCACGGCTCGGCGATGATGTAGGTCACCGGTCTTCTCCTCCGCAAGACACGCCGCGATCACCCGCGACGGTAAGAGCCTAGTATCTCGCCGGGGAGGGGGTCGATCGTGCTCCGACAGCAGGATGTGGGACACCGGATCGTGGTTCGCCGGATTGTGGGGATTCGCGAAGGCCGACCCCTCTTCTCGGACGCCCTCGGCGAGCTGGTCGAGCTGAGCGAGACCCATCTCACTCTCGCCACCACGCAGGGCCGGCTCCGGGTCCCGGTGGCCGAGGTGCACCGGGCCAAGCGGGTGCCGCCGACCCGCCGACCCACCGCCGCGGCCGTGACCGAGTTGGAGCTGGCCGCCGACGAGGCGTGGCCCGCCGCCGTCCGGGGTCGGCTCGGGGACTGGCTGCTGCGCGCCGCCGACGGCTGGACCGGCCGGGCCAACTCGGCGCTGCCGGTGGGCGACCCGGACCGTCCGCTGCCCGCCGCGCTCGACGCGGTGGAGCGCTGGTACGCCGACCTCGGCCAACCGGCGCTGGTCAACACCCCGCTGCCGCTCGCCGCCCCGGTCGGCGCCGAGTTGGACGCGCGGGGCTGGGGCAGCGGCCCGCCCGTGCTGGTGCAGACCGTGCCGCTGGCGGGACTGTCGCCGGCAGCCGCCGGGTCACCGCCGGTCGAGCTGGCCGCCGCGCCGTCGGACGACTGGCTCGCCGTCGTCGCGGGCAGCAAGGGCGGCCTGCCGGACGCCGCCCGGCACGTGCTCACCGCCGTGGGGCAGGTCCGCTTCGCCCACGTGTACGCCGACGGCGCGCTGGTCGCCGTCGGCCGCGGCGCGGTCACCGGCTCGGGGCGCTGGCTCGGGCTCAGCGTGATCGAGGTGCGACCCGAGGCGAGGCGGCAGGGCCTGGCGGGCCGGGTCATCCGCGCGCTCGCCGACTGGGGCGCCGCGACCGGCGCCTCGCGCGCCTTCCTCCAAGTCGAGCAGCGCAACACCCCGGCGGTGGCCCTCTACCGGACCCTGGGCTTCACCACCCACCACACCTACCTCACCCGCACCGCCCCGCGCTGACCGCACCGCCCTCCGCCGCGTACGGGAGGCGCGCCCGATCCCCGGCCCCGCCCCCTCGGCGGGGCCGGGCCCCGGCTGTGAGGGCAGCTCGACGGGGCCGAACAGGGGCATGGTGCCGCCCCGGCCGGCCCGGCCGGTCCCGGCGCGCGCCCGTGGATCGGAGCGGCGCGCGGGTCAGCGGCGGACGACCTTGCGGGGCTTGGTGGCCTTCAGCTCGGCGTACCGCTTGAGGGACTGCGAGCGGTGGTCGAGGCCGAGCGCCGTGAGCAGCAGGTAGCCGAGCAGCACCCCGACGCCGGTGGCCGCGAGGTAGAGCCAGATCTGGGCGAAGAACGTGCCCGCGCCCCCGCCGAACGGGTTCTCCCCGACCAGCAGCGGCCCGACCAGCACCGTCAGCAGCAGCGCGACGCCGACCGCGGCGGCCATGTCGGACCCCCAGGCGGCGACCGGCCGACGTTTGCCCCAGAGGAAGGCGACCACGGCCAGCACCAGCCCGATCACCGCGAACATCCCGAGCGACACCCGGTCGGCGGCGGTGGTGTCGTCGCCGTCGAAGCCGAACCGGATGACCAGCCGGGCGACCACGTTGACCCCGAACAGCGCGACCGCGAGTATCCCGATCGCGCGCCACCGCTCCCTCATCGCACGCCTCCCGCCGTACCGCCCGCCTCCGCGGCGGGCTTCCTGGCAGGAATGTCTACCACCGGAACCTGGGTGTCGTCAGTCCCCCGGACGGACGGGCGGCTGCGCCAGGACCTGCCGGAAGCCCATCACCGCGAAGGTCATCGCGCCGGCCACGATCATCGCCAGGCCGACCCAGTTGTCGCCCGCGACGAGCAGGTCCCCCTCGGTGGTGCGGACCGCCGCGACCGCCATCAGGACGAACCAGGGCAGCGCGGGCAGCGCCACCGCCCAGCGGCGGCCGACCGCCTCGTGGGCGAACCAGCTCAGCGCGATGTTGGCGGCGACGGCGAGGACCACCGAGACGCCGATCAGCTGCCCGCCGACCCGGAGCGTGGCGAGCAGCAGCTCCAGCACCGCGGTCAGCACCCCGCCGAGGACGGCGACCAGCCCACCGGCCACCCGCAGGGCCAGGTCGAGCAGCAGCCGGGACCGGCCGGGCGGCGGTGGCGGGGCGCTCTCCTCGGGGACGACCGACATCGGCGCGGCGGGCAGCGTCACCGGAGGCCGGCCGCCCCGACCGGGGACCGGTCCGGGCCGTCGGCGACGTCGAGCCCGGCGAAGAGGTCGTCCTCCCAGCCGTACGGCCCGCTGCCCGGGCCCTTCTCGCCCACCGCGAGGGTGTAGTACTCCACGCCCATGAACTCGCTGCCGAAGTTGCCGGCGATCGAGTAGAGCCAGGAGGTGTCGGGGATCTGGGTGGCGTGCGCGCGCATCGCCGCCTCCTTGGCGGCGTGCTGGTCGGTGGCGTCGATCCGCGCCGCGATCTGCGCGT
Source organism: Micromonospora sp. NPDC052213 (assembly GCF_040679695.1). Classification (NCBI taxonomy): domain Bacteria; kingdom Bacillati; phylum Actinomycetota; class Actinomycetes; order Micromonosporales; family Micromonosporaceae; genus Micromonospora; species Micromonospora sp. NPDC052213. Next base: position 105,844 of record NZ_JBFAVI010000004.1, on the reverse strand, counting down.
CCGGCGTGCAGAACGGCAGCTCGGTGGCCTGGTCGATGCCGGCGAAGGGGTTGTCCGACGAGCCGCCGAAGTGCTCCATCCCGGCTTCCAGGACGCTCTGCGGCATGGCCGTCCAGTAGACCTTGGCCGGGGCGATGCCCTCGGCGCGGGCCAGCTCGACGGCGCGCATCGTCACCCGGTGCGCCTGGATGTGGTCGGGGTGCCCGTAGAAGCCGTTGTCGTCGTAGGTGACCACGACCTGCGGGCGTACCTCCCGCATGACCTCCACCAGGTGGCCGGCGGCCTCGTCGAGGTCGGCCTGCCAGAAGGCCCGGGGGTGCTCGTTGGTGGCGAGCCCCATCATGCCGGAGTCGCGGTAGCGGCCGGCGCCGCCGAGGAAGCGGTGGTCGGTGACGCCGAGCGCGGCGCACGCGGCGTTCAGCTCGGCGATCCGCCACCCGCCGAGCTGGTCCGCCTCGGCGGCGGCGAGCTGGGCCAGCGCCGGCACGTGGATCTCGCCCTCCTCGCCGAGCGTGCAGGTCACCAGGGTGACGTGGGCACCGGCGGCGGCGTAGTGCGCCATCGTCGAGCCGGTGCCGATGGACTCGTCGTCGGGGTGCGCGTGGACCAGCAGGAGGCGGCGGTCGGGCAGCGTCGTCACGGTGGTCACTCTATCCGGCGGTTCTCCTCCGCCGGCCGTGACGCGTCCACGCAGGTCGGCCACATCACCCCCGGCGCCGCTCTACGATCTGGCCTGTGGACTTTCCGGAGCTGGCCGCCCGCACCCGCCGGTTCAGCCGCGGAGCGCCGCGCGCGGTCACCGTGGCCGACGACGGCTCCCGGGTGGTCTTCCTGCGCTCGGCCGGCCCGGAGGACCCGGCCGACGCGCTCTGGCTGCTGGACGTGGCGACCGGCGAGGAGCGGCTGGTCGCCGACCCGGCGGCGCTGCTCGGGGCGGACGCCGACGCCGACGCGCTCAGCCCCGGCGAGCGCGCGCTGCGCGAGCGGCTGCGACTGAGCGCCTCCGGCATCGGCTCGTACGCGCTGGACGCCGCCGGCCGGGTGGCGGTCTTCGCGCTGGCCGGGCGGCTGTTCCGGGCCGACCTGGTGCACGGCGACGTGGTCGAGGTGGCCACCGTCGGCCCGGTGCTCGACCCGCGGCCCGACCCGACCGGGCAGCGCCTGGCGTACGTGACCGACGCCGCCGAGGGGGTCCGCCGGGGTCAGCTGCGGGTGGTCGAACACGACGGCACGGACACCCTGCTGGCCGGCGAGGACTCCGGGGTGACCTGGGGGTTGGCCGAGCACATCGCGGCCGAGGAGTTCGACCGGTTCCGCGGCTACTGGTGGGCGCCCGACGGGCGCTCCGTGCTGGCCGCCCGGGTGGACGAGTCCCGGCTGGACCGCTGGCACCTGCACGACCCGGCCGACCCGGCGAGCCCGCCGACCACGGTCGCGTACCCGCGGGCGGGCGGCCCGAACGCCGAGGTCAGCCTGCACCTGCTCGACCTCGACGACGGCTGGGTCGACGTGCACTGGGACCGGGAGACCTACCCGTACCTGACCGCGGTGCACTGGGCCGACGGTGGGCCGCTGATCACCGTGCTGCGCCGTTCCCAGCAGCACGGCCTGGTGCTCGCGGTCGACCCGCGTACCGGCGAGACGCAGGTGCACGCCGAACTGGCCGACCCGCGCTGGGTGGAGCCGATCCCCGGCACCCCGGCGCACCTGCCGGACGGTCGGGTGCTGGTCGGCGGGGAACTGGCCCACGACGGGTACGACGCCCGCTGCCTCTTCGCCGACGGGACCCTGCTCACCCCGCCGTCGCTCTACGTGCGACGGGTGGTGGGGCGGCTGCCCGGCGGCACCGGCCCGGCCGACCTGCTGGTGGAGGCGAGCGACGGGGAGCCGAGCGAGCGGCACCTGTTCCGGGTACGCACCACGATCGGCGGCGGCGTCGACGCCCGCCGGATCACCACCGACCCGGGCTGGCACACCGCCGCCGTCGGCGGGGACGTGCTGGTGGTGGGCAGCGCCTCGCTCGACCACCCGGGCACCCGGTGGACGGTGTGGCAGGGCGAGCGCGAGGTGGCCGTGCTGCGTTCGCTCGCCGCGACCCCGCCGTACTCGCCGCTGCCGCTGCTGGAGCGGGTCACCGACCGGCGGCTGCCGACGGCGGTGCTCTATCCGGACAACTACGTCACCGGGCGGCGGCTGCCGGTGCTGCTGGACGTCTACGGCGGCCCGGGGCACCAGGAGGTGCTCGCCGCCCGCTCGGCCTGGCTGGAGCGCCAGTGGTGGGCCGACGCCGGCTTCGCGGTGGTCACCGTCGACAACCGCGGCACCCCGGGCGTCGCCCCCTCCTTCGAGAAGGCGATCCACCGGCGGGTGGCCGACGTCGTGCTGCTCGACCAGGTGGACGCGCTCACCGCGTTGGCCGGCAAGCACCCCGACCTCGACCTCGGCCGGGTGGCCGTGCGCGGCTGGTCGTTCGGCGGCTGGCTGGCGGGGCTGGCGGTGCTGCGGCACCCGGAGCTGTTCCGGTGCGGCATCGTCGGGGCGCCGGTCACCGACTGGGCGCTGTACGACACCGCGTACACGGAGCGCTACCTGGGCCTGCCGGAGGACGGCACGGACATCTACGCGCACCACTCGCTGGTGGAGCTGGCCGGCGAGCCGGTGGCCGATCCGGAGTCGGCCCGGCCGCTGCTGCTGGTGCACGGCCTGGTCGACGACAACGTGGTGGCCGCGCACACCCTGCGCCTGTCGGCGGCGCTGCTGGCGACCGGCCGGCCGCACTCGGTGCTCCCGTTGACCGGGGCCACCCACATGGCCGCCGGCGGCACCGCGGAACGCCTGCTCAGGCTGGAGCTGGACTTCGTCCGCCGGCACCTCTGACGGCCGCCGGGCACGGGCCGGGACGGCCGGACCGGTGCCGGCGGGCCAGCGGCGTGGCAGGCGGCGCCGGACGCGCGGAGGCCCCGGTCGACGACGCTGTCGACCGGGGCCCGTCCGTGGGGTTGGTGCCTGAGGGTTACTGCTTGACGTACGCGTTCACGAAGGCCGGGTAGCCGAAGACGCTGGAGACGAAGACCCCACCGGCCTTGGAGCCGTGCACCAGGTAGGCCACGTCGACGAAGAGCGGCACGACCGGGGCGTGCTCCTTCATGATCCGCTCGTCGAGCTTGGCCCACTCCGGGCCCTGCTCACCCGGCGGCAGGGCCAGGATCCGGTCGAACTCGGCGTTGATGGCCGGGTCGTTGAAGAACGCGCTGTTGCTGTTGCCCTCGGGCTTGATGGTGCGGCCGTCGTAGAGCACCGGCAGGATCGAGGCGCCGCTCGGCCAGTCCGCCGCCCAGTTACCGATGTACAGGTCCCAGGGGTTGTCCTTCTTCTTGACCTCGTCGAGCTTCGAGTCGTCCGGGATGTTCCGGACGGTGATCTTGAAGCCGGCCCGCTCCAGGTTGCCCTTGAGCTGGGTGGCGATCTGCTGCTCGCTCGTGTTGTCCGCGACGCCGAGGACCAGCTCCGGCGTCTGGCCGCCGAGCAGCTCCTTGGCCTTGTCGACGTTGCCGTTGGCGCCGGCCGGGTAGGCGTCGTACGCCTTGAAGCCGATCGTGGACGGCGGCATCAGCGTGGTCATCGGCGAGGCGACGGTCTGCCCGCCGACCGACTTGATCAGGCCCTCGCGGTCGATGGCGTAGTTCAGCGCCTGGCGGACCTTCAGGTCCTTCACCCGCTGGTTGTTGATGACGAGCTGGTTGGAGCTCGGCGTCGGGGAGAGGATGGTCCGCTCCTTGAGCGCCGGGTCGTTGGCGACCTTGGCGACCAGCGAGGCGGGCACGTAGTTGAAGGCGACGGCGCTCTGGTCGGCGCCGTTGTCGGCGATCACCCGGTTGTTCGCGGCGTCGGCCGTCGCGCCGAAGCTCCAGACGAACTGGTCCGGGTACTGGTGCCGCACCGGGTCGGTGTTCGGGTCCCAGTGCGGGTTGCGGTCCAGGGTGATCTGCACGCCGACCTGGTTCTTGGCGATCTTGTAGGGACCGGACGAGAACGGGTGGTGGTCCAGGTTGACGCCGGTGTCCTTGTCGGCCGGCAGCGGCGCGGTGGTCGGCAGCGAGACCGCGAACGGCAGGTCACAGCGGGGCTTGGCGAACTCGAAGCGCAGGGTCTTCGCGTCCGGGGTGCTCAGGCCCGGGGGCAGCGAGGTCTTGTTCTTCTTGAAGTCCCACTTGGTGTCGAACTGCGGGCTGTCGGCCAGCCACTCCTGGATGTAGGTGGGGCCGCCCGACAGGTCCGGGTCGAAGGAGCGGGCGATGCCGTACGCGATCTCCTTGGAGGTGATCGGGCGGCCGTCCTCGAACTTGACCCCGTCCTTGATCTTGAATTCCCAGACCTTGCAGTCGTTGTTGACGTTGGTGCCCGGCGTCTCGGCCAGGTCGCCGACGAGGACCAGGCCGCCCTTGCCGTCGTCCTTCCACGTGGTCAGGTAACGGGAGAACAGCGGCGACGTCATCAGGCCGGCGAACGAGTACGTCCGCTGCGGGTCCAGGTGGGAGATGGGGGTCTCCCGGATGATGGTGAAGGTGCCGCCCTTCTGGGCGCCCGGCACCTCGGCCGCCGGACCCATGGAGTCCTTCGGGTCGGTCGCGATGACCCCGGTCTGCTGCCGGTTGGTGTCCACCGTGGTGCCTTCGCCCGTGTTCTCCGAGCACGCACCCAATGCCACAACCAGTGCGATCGCGCCGCCTGCGGCGGCCGCCACGCGTGGTCGCATCTCCTACCTCCTCCACCCAGGTACCGCCGGGCGTGAACGCCGACGTCCCGAGGATCGTAAAGAAGAAAACCTACGAGTTGTGTAACAGTTGTCGATAAATTTCACCGCCGTCCGACCGGCGGACGCCCGGGGCGGGCGCGCCGGCCGGGACGGGCGGGTCACCCGAGCCGTACGCGGGGGTCGATGGCGGCGTAGAGCAGGTCGACCAGCACGTTGGCGATCACCACGAAGACCGCCGAGATGAGCACGGTCGCCATGATGGTGGGCAGGTCGCCGGCGCGCACCGCCTCGACGGCGGTCCGCCCCAGCCCCTGGATGCCGAAGGTGGTCTCGGTGATCACCGTGCCGCCCAGCGCCGCCCCGACGTCCAGGCCGGCGATGGTGACCACCGGGGTGATCGCGGCGCGCAGCGCGTGCCGCCCGTACACCTTCGGTTTCGCCAGGCCCTTCGCCCGCGCGGTGCGCACGAAGTCCTCGGAGAGCGTCTCCAGCATCTGCGCCCTCGACAGCCGGGCGTAGATGGCGGAGAAGAGGAAGGCCAGCGCGACCCAGGAGAGCACCAGGCCGCTGGCCCACTTCAGGGGATTGTCGAAGATCGACGTGTAGCTCGGCACGGGCAGCAGGCGCAGGTTGTAGACGAAGACCAGCAGCAGCACCGCGCCGACGAAGTAGAGCTGGAGCGAGGCGCCGGTCAGCGAGAAGCCGATCGCGGCCCGGTCGAGCCAGGTGCCCCGGCGCAGCGCCGAGACCATGCCGAGGCCGACGCCGAGCAGCAGCCAGAGGATCGCCGCCGGGATCACGATGCTCAGCGTCACCGGCAGCACCCGGGCGATGGTGTCCAGCACCGCCTCGTTGTTGACGTACGACCAGCCCAGGCAGGGCGCGTCGCACCGGCCGCCCTGGGCGCTGCCCAGGTCCCGCCCGGTGAAGATGCCCTTCATGTAGCCGGCGTACTGGGTGATCAGCGGGTCACGCAGGCCCAACTCCTCGCGGACCCGCTCCAGCCGCTCGGGGTTGCAGTTCTTCGGGCACATGCCGCTGACCGGGTCGCGGGGCAGCGCGAAGAACATCAGGAAGGTCAGCACGCTCACCGCGAACAGGGTGAGCACCGCGGAGAAGATCCGCTTGATCAGAAAACGCGCCATCGGATGCCCCCTACCGGGACGACTTCGGGTCGAGCGCGTCGCGCAGCGCGTCGCCGAAGAGGTTGAACGCGAACACGAGCGCGAAGATCGTGATGCCGGGGAAGAAGACGAACGCCGGGTCGGTCTGGAGGTAGTCCAGGCTCTGGTAGATCATCCGACCGAAGCTCGGCGTCTCCTCGGTCAACCCGACGCCGATGAACGACAGTGCGGCCTCGCTGGTGATGAACTGCGGCACCGCCAACGAGAACGACACCAGGATCGGCGCCCAGATGTTCGGCAGCAGTTGCCGGAAGAGCATGTGCGCCAGCCCGGCGCCGCTGGCCTTGGCGGCCTCCACGAACTCCCGCTCGCGCAACGCGATCACCTGGCCGCGGACCAGCCGGGCGGTGCCGGTCCAGCCGAAGATCGCGAAGACGGCGATCAGCACCCCGACCCCGAAGGCGGGCGAGACCGCGTCCCGCTCGCCGTAGAAGCGCAGCGTCAGGGTCGGGGTCAGGGCCAGCGCGATGATCAGGAACGGCATGGCCAGGGTCAGGTCGGTGATCCAGTTGATCACCGCGTCGAGCCAGCCGCCGAGGTAGCCGGCGAGCGCGCCGAGCGCGATGCCGATCGCCGCCGTGATCACCGCCGCCGCGAAGGCGATCAGCAGTGAGGTACGCAGGCCGTACACCAGCCGGATGAAGATGTCCCGACCGAGGTTGGGCTCCAGCCCGAAGAAGTGCTCCCCCGACACGCCACCGGCGTAGCCCAGCGGCATGCCGAAGCCGTCCAGCTTGGCCTGGAACTGGTCGCGCGGGCTGATCCCGTAGAACGCCTCGATCAGCGGCGCGGCGAGCGCCACCACCACGAAGAAGACCAGCATCGCCCCGCTGACCATCGCCGTCCGGTCGCGGCGCAGCCGGAGCATGGCGAGTTGGCCGGGCGACCGGCCGACGAAGCCCTTCTCCTTCGGCGCGTCGGCGCCGCCACCCGAGTCGATCTCGGCCAGCGCCACGCCCTCCACCGGGGACATGCTCATCTCGACACCTCCTCGACGCCCGCACCCGTGCCCGCCGGCTCGGCGCCCGCGTCCGCCGGCTCGCCGCCCGCGCCGTCCGCCGGCTCGGCGGCCGACGTCGCCGGCTGCCCCGCCGGGGCGGCCTCGACGGGCCCCCGCTCCGGGAAGTGGCAGGCCGCGGCCTGGCCTCCGCCGTCGCGGGGCACCAGCGCCGGCTCCTCGGTGGCGCAGATGTCCTGCGCCTTCCAGCAACGGGTGCGGAACCGGCAGCCCGACGGCGGGTTGAGCGGGGTGGGCACGTCGCCGGCCAGCCGGATCCGGCCGGCCGGGCCGAGCTTGGTGACGTCCGGGATCGCCGAGAGCAGCGCCCGGGTGTACGGGTGCTGCGGGCGCTCGTAGATGTCGTCCCGGTCGCCGATCTCGACGATCTTGCCGAGGTACATGACGGCGACCCGCTGGCAGAAGTGCCGCACCACGGCCAGGTCGTGCGCGATGAAGACGAACGCCAGGCCCAGGTCGCGCTGCAGGTCACGGAGCAGGTTGACCACCTGCGCCTGGATCGACACGTCCAGGGCGGAGACCGGCTCGTCGGCGACGATCAGCTTCGGCCGCAGCGCCAGGGCGCGGGCGATGCCGATGCGTTGACGCTGGCCGCCGGAGAACTCGTGCGGGTACCGGTTGTAGTGCTCCGGGTTCAGCCCGACCAGCTCCAGCAGCTCCTGCACCCGGGCCTTGATCCCGCCCGGCGGGTCGATCCCGTTGACCTGCAACGGCATCGCGACGATCCGGCCGACGGTGTGCCGGGGGTTCAGCGAGGCGTACGGGTCCTGGAAGATGATCTGGAGGTCCTGCCGCAGCGGGCGCAGCTCACGCCGGCCGGCGTGGGTGATGTCCCGCCCGGCGAACTCGATGCTCCCCGCGCTGGGCTCCAGCAGGCGGACCAGCATCCGGCCGGTCGTCGTCTTGCCGCAGCCGGACTCCCCCACCAGACCGAGCGTCTCGCCCGGGCGCACGTCGAAGTCCAGCCCGTCCACAGCCCGTACCAGGCCCGTGCTGCGCAGCCCGCTGCGCACCGGGAAGTGCTTGGCCAGCCCGCGCACCCGCAGCAGCGGCTCGACCGTCTCCACACTCATCGGGTCCCACCTTCGTTCGCGACTGCGGGACTCCGCTCCGCTGCATTCCTCGCGCTCACCGAGCAACCCTTGTTCGCGACTGCGGGACTCCGCTCCGCTGCGTTCCTCGCGCTCACCGAGCAACCCTTGTTCGCGACTGCGGGACTCCGCTCCGCTGCATTCCTCGCGCTCACCGAGCAACCCCCACGTGGGCGATGTCCTCCGCGTACAACCGGGTCCGGTCGTCGGCGGAGAGGTGACAGGCCACCAGGTGGCCGGGCGCGCCCGCCGGGCGCAGCTCCGGGACCTCGGTGCGCGAGCGGTCGCCGTTGCGGCCGGCGTACCGGCAGCGCGGGTGGAAGGCGCAGCCGGGCGGCAGGTTGATCAGGCTGGGCGGGTTGCCCTTGATCGGCACCAGGTCCGCGTCCGCGTCGCCGTGCAGGGAGGGCACGCTGGAGAGCAGGCCCCAGGTGTACGGGTGCTGCGGTCGCCGGAGCACCTGCTCGACGCTGCCGTGCTCGACGGCCCGCCCGCCGTACATGACCAGCACCTCGTCGGCGACCTGGCTGACCACGCCCAGGTCGTGCGTGATCATGATGATCGCGGAGTGGAACTCGGCCTGGAGGTCGGCCAGCAGGTCGAGGATCTGCGCCTGCACGGTCACGTCCAGGGCGGTGGTCGGCTCGTCGGCGATCAGCAGGTCCGGGTCGTTGACCAGCGCCATGGCGATCATCGCCCGCTGTCGCATGCCGCCGGAGAACTCGTGCGGGTACTGGTCGAAGCGGCGGGCCGGCTGCGGGATGCCGACCCGGCCCAGCATGTCCACCGCGCGCTGGCGGGCCTCGCGCTTGCCGGCCTTCGGGTGGTGCACCCGGTACGCCTCGGCGATCTGCCTGCCCACCGTGAAGTACGGGTGCAGCGCGGACAGCGGGTCCTGGAAGATCATCGCCATGTCCCGGCCGCGCAGCCGGCGTACCTCCTCCTCCGGCAGGCCGACCAGTTGGCGCCCGCCGACGGAGATCTCCCCGGTGATGGTGGTCCGCTTGGCGTTGTGCAGGCCGAGGATGGCCAGCGAGGTGACGCTCTTGCCCGAGCCCGACTCACCGACGATGCCGAGCGTGCGCCCCCGCTCCACCGCGAACGACACCCCGTCGACCGCGCGCACCACGCCGTCCTCGGTGTCGAAGCGGACCCGCAGGTCGCTCACCCGCAGGTACGGGTCCTGGCCGGAGCGCTGCTCCGGCACGCTGGGGCGGCCCGGTTCCCCGGACGACGCCGACTCCGGACTGTCCACGACCGCCTCCCTCAGTGACGAAGAGAACCTACAGGAAATCACTGAGGGTGAAAATAAGCTACATAAACGAGGGCTGTCAGCGGGCCACAGCGTAACGACTCTGCAACGGGCTCCGACACCCCCACCAGCACATCCAGGTCGAGCGGTCGGTGACCAGGGCCGGCGACGAGTCGGAGCTGACCGAGCCCGTACGGGCCACGATCCGGCCGGAGGACCTGCTCGCCTGACGGATGTCGGTGGACTCGCCTAGGGTCGGGCGCATGAGCGAGCTCCAGCGAGCGATTCATCAACGCAGCCCGGTGGTGCCTCATGACGGCACAGAGCGCGGCGACGTGACGTCGTGACCGAGTTCGACGCGGCGGCCGCCGCGGTGCAGGCCGCGCTCGACGCGGGAGCCCGGTACGCCGACGCCCGGGTGATGCACCGCCGCTACGAGTCCATGTCGGCCCGCAACGGCGACATCGAGGAGCTGACCCAGGACGAGAGCATCGGGCTGGGCGTCCGCGCGCTGGTCGGGTCGAGCTGGGGCTTCCACGCCGTACCGGACCTGTCGGACGCCGCCGCCCGCGAGGCCGGCCGGCGCGCCGCGCGGATCGCCGCGGCGAGCGCGCGGGTCCCGGGGCCGCCGATCGACCTGGTGCCGGCCGCGGCGGTGACCGCGAGCTGGGCGTCCCCCTGCGTGGTGGATCCGCTCGGCGTGCCGCTCTCCGACAAGGGCGACCTGCTGGTCGGTGCCACGCGGACGATGGCGGAGCACGGCGCCGACGTGGCCGAGGGCCTCTACCAGGTCTGGGACACGGCCAAGTGGTTCGTCTCCAGCGAGGGGCACCGGATCGACCAGCGGATCCGCGAGTGCGGCGGCGGCATCTCCGCCACCGCCGTCGGTGACGGGGAGACCCAGCGCCGCTCCTACCCGAGCTACCGAGGTCAATACGGCACCACCGGCTGGGAGCTGGTCACCTCGCTCGACCTGGCCGCGCACGCGGCGCGGATCGCCGAGGAGGCCCGGGCGCTGCTCACCGCGCCGCCCTGCCCCGCCGGCGAGACCGACCTCATCCTCGGCGGCGAGCAACTCGCCCTGCAGATCCACGAGTCGGTCGGGCACGCCATCGAGCTGGACCGGATCCTCGGCTGGGAGGCCGCCTTCGCCGGCACCTCCTGGTTGGACCTGGCCCAGCTCGGCTCGCTGCGCTACGGCTCCGAGCTCATGAACATCACGATCGACCCCACCATCCCCGGCGCGCTCGGCAGCTTCGGCTTCGACGACGAGGGCTCCCCGGCCGTCAGGCGCGACGCGGTGCGCGAGGGGCGTTGGGTGGGCGTGCTCGCCGGCCGGGACTCGGCCGCCGTCGCCGGCCTGGACCACGGCGGCAGCGTACGCGCCGACGGCTGGGCCCGGCTGCCGATGGTGCGGATGACCAACGTGGGCCTGGAGCCCGGCCCGCACACCCTGGAGGAGATCGTCGCCGCCACCGACGACGGGGTGCTGATGGACGTCAACCGCTCCTGGTCGATCGACGACAAGCGGCTCAACTTCCAGTTCGGCTGCGAGATCGGCTGGGAGGTGAAGAAGGGCCGGCGCGGGCGGATGCTGCGCAACCCCACCTACACCGGCATCGGTCCCCTCTTCTGGCGCTCGATGGACATGCTCTCCTCGGAGACCGTCGCCTGGGGCACGCCCAACTGCGGCAAGGGCCAGCCCGGCCAGGTCGGCCACACCGGCCACCCGGCCGCGCCGGCCCGCTTCCGCAACGTCCGGGTAGGAGTTCGTGCGTGAGCGCGAGGAATGAGCGAGCGCAGCGAGCGAGTCCCGCAGCCGCGAACGAAGGCGACACGGTGAGCGCGAGGAATGAGCGAGCGCAGCGAGCGAGTCCCGCAGCCGCGAACGAAGGCGACACGGCGAGCGCGACGAACGAGCGAGCGCAGCGAGCGGTCCCGCAGCCGCGAACGAAGGGGGTGCCGCATGAGTGAGCTGGAGATCGCCGGTCAGGTGGTGGAGCTGGTCCGCCGGCTCGGCGGGCCCGACGCGCAGGCCGAGGTGGTGGTCACCCGGGCCGACCTGGCGCTGACCCGGTTCGCCAACTCGTTCATCCACCAGAACGTGGCCGAGTCCGGCGTCGAGGTCCGGCTGCGGCTGCACGTCGGCGGGCGCACGGCCGCCGGCAGCGGCAGCGTGGTCACCGCCGACGGGCTACGCGCGCTGGTCGAGCGCACCCTCGCCGCGGCGCGGCTCTGCCCGCCCGACCCGGCCTGGCCGGGTCTCGCCCCGTCGGCGCCGGCGCCCACCGCCGCGACCTTCGACGAGGCCACCGCGTACGCCGAGCCGGACGAGCGGGCCGAGCTGGTGCGCGCGTTCGTGGCGGCGGCCGGCGGGCTGGAGGCGGCCGGCTACTGCCGCACGGCGCACCGCTCCTCCGCGTTCGCCAACTCGGCCGGGCACTCCGCGTCGGGCCGCGCCGCCGAGGCGGCGATGGACGGCATCGCCCGCACCGGCGGCTCCGACGGCGTGGCCCGGTTCTGCGCCGACCGGCTGGCCGAGATCGACGGCGCCGCGCTCGGCGCCCGGGCCGCGGCCAAGGCGCGCGCCGCGGCCGACCCGGTCGAGTTGCCGCCCGGCCGCTACGAGGTGGTGCTGGAGCCGGCCGCCGTCGCCGACCTGCTCCAGAATCTCTCCTGGTTCGGCTTCAACGGCAAGCGGTACGCCGAGCGGCAGTCCTTCGCCGAGCCGGGGGCGTCCCAGTTCGACCCGGCGGTCACCCTGGTCGACGATCCGCTCGGCGGCTCCGGGCTGCCGTTCGACGTCGAGGGCACGCCCCGGCGCGCCGTGACCCTGGTCGAGGCGGGCACCACCCGGGCGGTGGCGCACGACCGGCGCACCGCCGCCGAGGCCGGCGCGGCCTCGACCGGGCACGCGCTGGCCGGTGCCGCGACGTGGGGCCCGATGCCCCGCAACCTGCGCCTGCACGCGGCCGGGCCGACGGGTGCCGGAGCCACGGGCGGCGGGCCGGCAGCGACGTCGGGCGCCGACGCGACGGGCTCCGCCGGGCCGGGCACGGCGGGCGCGGGCGGCGGCGTGCCGGGTGCGGTGGTCGACGGGGACACCGCCGGGCTGGTCGGTCGGGTGCGGCGGGGGCTGCTGGTCAGCGACCTCTGGTACACCCGGGTGCTCGATCCGAAGAGCCTGGTCGTCACGGGCCTGACCCGCAACGGCGTCTGGCTGGTGGAGGACGGCGTGGTGACCCGGGCGGTCCGCGACCTGCGCTTCACCGAGTCCTACCCCCGCGCCCTCGGTCCCGGCGCGGTGCTCGGCGTCGGCAGCCGGGCGGTACGCCAGCCGGACCGGACGGACGGCGTCTGGTGGGAGGCCCCGCCGCTGCGACTGGCCTCCTGGAACTTCACGGGCGGCGCCTCCGGCTGACCCGCGGCCCGCTGCACGGATCGGAGCCCGGCCCGGCGGGCCCGCTCCACGACGGAGCCCGGCGGCCCGCTCCACGACGGACTCCGGGCCGGCGACGCTTCCGGGTGAGTCGCGCGCGTACGCCGGACAGGCGACCGGTGAGGTTCTTAACATCCGGACATCGATCATCGTTCGGGGCTTTCCACCGGCCGGGACACACGGGACACTGCCTTGCGCGGACGGCCCGCAAAGATCGGCGTAACGTGTGTCACTTAGCTGCGCCGTATCGCCGGCGCGGTCGTTGGTGTGCGCATGACGTGGCAAGCGGGTGCGGGTTCGCCGGTCCGCGTGCCGACCGGAAGCTGATCGCCCGCGCGTGCGGGCCCCGTCAGGGAGACGACTCGAATGACATCAACGGCAACGAGGCCGCGGGGAGCGCGGGCACGCGCCGCCATCGCGGCGAAGACGTTGCGTACCGATCGCTGGTGGCTCGCCCCGCTGCTCACCGTGATCGGGCTCGGCGCGTGGGTCGCGTACGCGACGGTCCGGGTCTTCATGCACGACTACTACTGGGTCGACGCGTACCACTACCTGACCCCGTTCTACTCTCCGTGCGTCACCGAACGGTGCGTCGAGGGCTCCTCGCACTTCGGCAGCTTCCTGCCCGGCTGGTGGATCATCCCGGACGCCGCGCTGACCCTGCCGTTCCTGCTGCTGTTCCGCCTCACCTGCTACTACTACCGCAAGGCGTACTACCGGTCGTTCTGGCTGTCGCCGCCCGCGTGCGCGGTGCCGGACGGGCACCAGTCCTACGGCGGCGAGACCCGGTTCCCGCTGCTCGGCCAGAACCTGCACCGCTACTTCTTCTACGCCGCCGCCGTCATCTCGCTGATCAACACCTGGGACGCGATCCTGGCCTTCCACTCGCCGAAGGGCTTCGGGTTCGGTCTGGGCAACATCATCCTGCTCGGCAACGTGGTCATGCTGTGGGCGTACACGATCTCCTGCCACTCCTGCCGGCACATCATCGGCGGGCGGCTCAAGCACTTCTCCAAGCACCCGGTGCGCTACCGGGCCTGGACCTTCATCTCCGCCCTGAACGTCCGGCACATGCAGCTCGCCTGGATCACCCTCGGCACCCTGGCCCTGACGGACTTCTACGTCATGGCGGTCGCGGCGGGCTGGTTCAACGACCTGCGGTTCATCAACTAGAGGGCCCCCTGACATGACCAATCCTCACCACCACACGTCTACCACGCGAATCGAACGACACCACTACGACGTCGTCGTGATCGGGGCCGGCGGCGCCGGCCTGCGCGCGGCGATCGAGGCCCGGCTCGCCGGCAAGAAGACCGCGATCATCTCGAAGTCGCTCTTCGGCAAGGCGCACACGGTGATGGCCGAGGGCGGCGCCGCCGCCGCGATGGGCAACGTGAACAGCCGGGACAACTGGCAGGTGCACTTCCGCGACACCATGCGCGGCGGCAAGTTCCTCAACAACTTCCGGATGGCCGAGCTGCACGCGAAGGAGTCGCCGCAGCGGATCTGGGAGCTGGAGACGTACGGCGCGCTCTTCGACCGCACCAAGGACGGGAAGATCTCGCAGCGCAACTTCGGCGGCCACGAGTACCCGCGCCTGGCGCACGTCGGTGACCGGACCGGCCTGGAGCTGATCCGCACCCTCCAGCAGAAGATCGTCTCCCTCCAGCAGGAGGACAAGCGGGAGCACGGCTCGTACGACGCCCGGATCAAGGTCTTCGCCGAGACCACCATCACCGAGTTGCTGCTCGACGGCGACCGGGTCGCCGGGGCGTTCGGCTACTACCGGGAGTCCGGCGAGTTCGTCCTCTTCGAGGCGCCGGCCGTGGTGCTGGCGACCGGCGGCGTCGGCCGTTCCTACAAGGTCACCTCGAACTCCTGGGAGTACACGGGGGACGGGCACGCGCTGGCCCTGCGCGCCGGCGCGACGCTGATCAACATGGAGTTCCTCCAGTTCCACCCGACCGGCATGGTCTGGCCGGTGTCGGTGAAGGGGATCCTGGTCACCGAGTCGGTGCGCGGCGACGGCGGCGTGCTGAAGAACTCCGACGGCAAGCGGTTCATGTTCGACTACGTCCCCGACGTCTTCCGCAAGCAGTACGCGGACAACGAGGCCGAAGCGGATCGCTGGTACAAGGATCCGGACAACAACCGGCGCCCGCCGGAGCTGCTGCCCCGCGACGAGGTGGCCCGGGCGATCAACAGCGAGGTCAAGGCCGGCCGGGGCACCCCCGCCGGCGGCGTCTACCTGGACATCGCCTCCCGGCTGCCGGCCGAGGAGATCCGCCGCCGCCTGCCGTCGATGTACCACCAGTTCAAGGAGCTGGCCGACGTCGACATCACCAAGGAGCCGATGGAGGTCGGCCCGACCTGCCACTACGTGATGGGCGGCGTGGAGGTGGACCCGGACTCGGGCGCCGCGTACGGCACCGTGCGGGGGCTCTTCGCCGCGGGTGAGGTCTCCGGCGGCATGCACGGCTCCAACCGGCTCGGCGGCAACTCGCTGTCCGACCTGCTGGTCTTCGGCAAGCGCGCGGGCGGCCACGCCGCCACGTACGCCGACAGCCTGCCGGCCCGCCCGAAGGTCCACGTCGCGGCGGTGGAGGCCGCGGTGGAGACCGCGCTGGCACCGTTGCAGCGGGACACCGGCGAGAGCCCGTACACCCTCCAGCAGGACCTCCAGGCGGTGATGGGTGACCTCGTCGGGATCATCCGGCGCGAGGGCGAGCTGGCCGACGCGCTGAGCCGGCTGGCGGAGCTGCGCGAGCGGGTGGCCAAGGTCAGCGCGAGCGGCGGCCGCCGCTACAACCCTGGCTGGCACCTGGCGCTGGACCTGCGCAACATGCTGGTGGTCTCGGAGTGCACCGCGAAGGCGGCGCTGGAGCGGCAGGAGTCGCGCGGCGGCCACACCCGGGAGGACTACCCGGCGATGGACCCGATGTGGCGCCGGGTCAACCTGGTCTGCTCGCTGGACGGCGACACCGTGCGCCTGGAGCGCAAGCCGCTGCCGAAGATGCGCGCGGAGCTGATCGGCCTCTTCGACCGCGCGGAGCTGGCCAAGTACCTCACGGACGAGGAGCTCGCCGAGTTCGACGCCCTCGTCGCCGACGCCGAGGCCGAGGAGGCGGGCAAGTAATGGCGGAGCAGAAGTCCCCCGGGGCCGGCAAGCCCGGCGCCAAGCGCCAGTTCCGCATCTGGCGCGGCGACGAGAACGGCGGCGACCTGCAGGACTACATGGTCGAGGTGAACGAGGGCGAGGTGGTCCTCGACGTCATCCACCGGCTCCAGGCAACCGACGCCCCGGATCTGGCCTGCCGGTGGAACTGCAAGGCCGGCAAGTGCGGCTCCTGCTCGATGGAGATCAACGGCAAGCCGCGGCTGAGCTGCATGACCCGGATGTCCACCTTCACGGAGGACGAGACGGTCACGGTCACCCCCCTGCGCACCTTCCCGGTCATCCGGGACCTGGTCACCGACGTCTCGTTCAACTACGAGAAGGCGCGGGAGACCCCGGCGTTCGCGCCGCCGGCCGACCTGGCCCCTGGCGAGTACCGGATGCAGCAGGTCGACGTGGAGCGCTCGCAGGAGTTCCGCAAGTGCATCGAGTGCTTCCTCTGTCAGAACGTCTGCCACGTGATCCGGGACCACGAGGAGAACAAGCAGGCGTTCTCCGGGCCGCGGTTCTTCATCCGGGCCGCGGAGCTGGACATGCACCCGCTCGACGCGAGGACCGACCGCAAGGAGTACGCGCAGGCCGAACAGGGCCTCGGATTCTGCAACATCACCAAGTGCTGCACCGAGGTCTGCCCGGAGCACATCAAGATCACGGACAACGGGATCATCCCCATGAAGGAGCGGGTCGTCGACCGCAGGTACGATCCCCTCGTGTGGCTTGGTAGCAAGATCTTCCGGAGGGGTCAGGTGCCTCAGACCATCGTGACCAGCGGGCACGCCAGCGGTGCGGTGCACGGCAGCGCGGCCCACGGGGGCGTGCACTCGCACGCGGGCGGCTCGCACGACCCGCAGTCCGAGGTGCAGGCGCAGCGCGGCGTCAACTGGCACCGCGAGGTGCCGAAGCCGACGGCGCCGGCCGTGGACACCCACGGCAGGCTTCCGCTGACGGAGCTCACCTTCGACCGGGCGGCGGCGCCGTCGCCGTTCGGCGAGGACGTGACCTTCCCGCTGCCGCCGGAGCACCTGAACTTCGCCCACCCGGAGCAGGACAAGCACTGAGGGCGTCGACGATGACGGGGGCCGCGGCTGTTGCCGCCGGCCCCCGTCCCGTTTCCGCCCGGGTGTCCGCTTCGGCTCAGCCGGGCGCGAGGATCGGGCGGAGGGCGGCGACGATGGGGGCGTCGGCCGGCAGCCAGGTGACGCTGTCCAACTCGTCGGCGGAGAGCCAGCGCAGTGCCGAGTGCTCCAGCGCCTGCGGCTGGTCGCCGTGCAGGAGGCGGGCCGCGTACACCTTGAGCACGGAGCGGCCGTGCGCCATCCGGACGTTGCGGCCGACCCGGTCGCCGATCTCCACGCGTACGGCGAGTTCCTCGGCGCACTCGCGGACGAGCGCGGCGGTCTCGCTCTCGCCCGGCTCCACCTTGCCGCCGGGGAACTCCCACATGCCCGCCACCTCGGGCGGGGCGGCCCGGGCGCAGGCGAGCACCCTGCCGTTCCTGATGATCGCCGCCCCGACGACGACCCTCAGATCCCGTCGTTCGGCCTGCCCGCCGCCGTTAGCCCGTTCGGTCCGCACGGGCGTCCAGCGTGCCAGATCAATCGGCGGTTTGGGTAGCGTGGCCGACCGTCAGGGCAGGAGAACACGGAAGTGTGGGCGTGGACACACCCACCGTGCGACGACAGACTAGAGGGCACCGACAAGACACGGGACGGCGACGATTTGGCCACAAGCCGGCAACGGCGCCTGGGAGGTGCGGTGATGCGCGTGCTGTTCAACGGCCGGGCGAAGCACGACTACCTCAGCGACGCCCTCACCCTGCTCACCGGTTGGACCCGGGAGGGTGAGCAGATCCGACGGACCCTCGTGATCGACGACACGCAGCACGCGGCCCTCACCGAGCGGGTGAAGGTGGTCGCCGACGCGCTGCACCTGCGGCCCGAGATCAGCCGCCGCGCCGACCACACGCACATCAAGGTCGGGCACGGCAACGCCCCGCTGACCGAGCGCGAGGTGCTGCTGGCCGCGCGCATCGAGGACGCGTACCGCGCGGTCACCCACCCTGACCTACGCGCCGGCTAATCGGCGTCCTGGGGGTACCAGCGCAGCTCGACGGAGTTGCCGTCCGGGTCCCGCACGTAGAGGGAGGTGGCGCTGCCGCGCGCGCCGAACCGGCCCACCGGCCCCTCCAGAACCGTGAACACGCCCGCGTCGACGACGCGCTGCCAGTCCAGCGGCTCCACCACCAGGCAGAAGTGGTCCACGTTGGATTCGCCCCGGTCCCGACGGACGAGGTCGATGATGGTCTCCGGGCTGACGCGTACCGACGGGAACGGGACCTTGCCGGCCCGCCACTCGTCGACCCGCACCGGGGCCAGGCCCAGCACGTCGCAGTAGAAGCCCAGCGCCCGCTCGACGTCGGAGACGTTGAGCACCAGGTGGTCGAAGCCCGTGACCCGCACCGCGCTCACTTCGCCTCCAGGTCGTGGGCCTGGCGCAGCCAGTCGGTGAACAGGGCCGGGTCGACGTCGGCGAGGGTCCGCAGCTTCACCGCGGCCATCTGCCGGGCACCAGGGACGAGCCGCCCCGACGGGTCGGTGATCTCCCGCCCGCGCCACAGCCCGAAGGTGACGTACGCGGCGTACGCCTTCACCAGGCAGACGGGTCGCCGGCCCGGCCGGTCGCCGAGGCCCCAGACCGGGTGGCCGTGCCACACCGCCCCGGTCGCGCCCGGCAGCGCCGCCTCGATGACGGGGAGGAGCTTCTCGCCGATCTCCCGCAGCGGGGCGTCGAGGCCCGCCAGGTAGTCGGTCACTGTCGTCTTTTCCATGCCCCCACGATGCGCCGACCGGCCCGGCCGACCAAGACGCGATCACACTACGATCGTTGAGCCGGATTCAACGACGGGACACCGACGTGCTGGAACGCCACGAGTTGGAGACCTTCCTGACGCTCGCCGAGGAGTTGCACTTCGGCCGGACGGCCGAACGCCTGCGGGTGACGACCGGGCGGATCAGCCACGTGGTCAAGAAGCTGGAACGTCGCATCGGCGCCCCGCTGTTCGCCCGCACCAGCCGGGTCGTGCAGCTCACCCCCATCGGCCGGCAGCTCGCCGACGACCTGGCGCCGCTGGTCGTCGGCATGGACGAGGCGGTACGCCGGGCCGTCGAGGCGGGGCGGGGCGTCACCGGGCGGCTACGGGTCGCCTTCCTCGGCGAGTGGACCGCCCCGGTGCTGCTCAAGGCCGTCGCCCTGTTCGCGCAGCGCCACCCGGACTGCCAGGTCGAGGTGCACGAGGTCCAACTCTTCAACTCGCGGCCGAGCCTGGTCGACGGCTCGATCGACATCCTGATGGCCGCGTACCCATTCGACGGGATGGCCTGCGGGCCGGCGCTGCTGGAGGAGGAGCGGGTGCTCGCGGTGCCGGCGGGGCACCCGCTGACCCGGCAGGAGTCCGTCTCCCTGGAGGTGCTCGGCGACCACCCGGTGGTGCAGTACCCGGCGGTGACCTCGGCGGAGTTCAAGCGCGACCGCACGCCCGAGCACACCCCGTCGGGGCGGCCGGTGCCGAAGGGGCCGGCCGGCAACACCTTCTCGGAGATGCTGACGTTGGTCGCGATGGGGCGGGGCGTGCTGCCCGTGGGCGAGCACACCCGGCGCTACTACCCCCGCCCCGACGTGGCGTACGTGCCGATCCGCGACGCGCCCCCGATCCGGCGCGGCCTGGTCTGGCGGGAGAGCAACACCACGGCCCGGGTCCGCGAGTTCGTCCGGGCCGCGACCGACGCGAACGTACGCTGACCCGCGCCACGTTCGGCGCGGGTCGTCGCGGGCCGCCGGGCTCGCAGTCGAGCGGATTCACGGCGGCTGGGGCGGAGAGCCGGTGGGCCGGGCGACGGCGAGTTCCTCGTCCTGGCACGCCGAGAGTGATCTTGGGCTGGCACGCCCGGCCTACCGTGAGGTCATGGCCAACGCGACGTACGACCGCAAGGAGCAGTTCCAGCAGATCCAGAGCGGCCTGCTCCACGGGGAACAGATCATCGCCGTCTACGACGCCGTCGGCACGGGCACGGGATTCATCGGCCTGACCGACCGGCGCGTGATCATCCAGGACCGCTCCTTCGTCGGCAAGCGGTACGCCATCACCAGCATCCCGTACTCGAAGATCACGAGCGTCAGCGTGGTCAGCAACAAGTCCTGGGGCGGCTCGTTCTTCTCCACCGGCGCGATCGCGATCCACGTCGGCACGCACACCTACGAGGTGGAGTTCCGCGGCGCCCAGAAGAGCCACCACGTGCACAACGTGATCCTCCACCACATCAGCTGAGTTGGTCGGCGCACTCCAGCAGGGCGCGACACTCCGCCTCGGCAGCCCGGCAGAACAGCGTGGCGGCCAGGTCACGGTCGCCCTGCCTGTGCTGGCGGCCGATCAGGTCGAGCGGACCGCCCCGCCAGCGGCTGACCGCAGGCGACAACGGGGCCTGTCCCGCTACTCCGGCGAGTGGAACACCATGGCTGCCAACGCACCTCTTTGACACCCATGGTGTTCCACTCGTCCCGCCTTGACGACGGATGGCAGCCAGCGGCGCCACCGGGGCGTCGAGGTTTCGCCCGTCGCACCTCCTCGTCGCCCCAAGGGGACGGCGGCACCCCAGCGGTCCGCGCCGTTCCCGACCAGGGACCGGCCGTCCGGCCCGGCGGTGGCAAGCGCGCACATGTTCTGCGACGAGAGCAGGTTGCGGATGCGCTCGGCCAGGCGTTCGCGCGGCAGCCGCCCGGTGGGGGTCGGCCCGGACAGCCGTCGACACCGCAGGCCTCACTGCTGGTCGAGCAGGAACGGCACGTCCGGGCAGGTCAGGCACACGAAGATGCGCAGCGCGCCATAGCGACCGACGACCACGCCGGTCGGCTCGTACGGGTCGTCGTCGTCCGGGGCGCCGTCCGCGCGGGTCGGGCGCCACCGGTCGGCCCCGCCCTCGGCGGAGTCGATGACGAGGGCCAGCGTGGTGGGACCGGCGCAGCGGGGGCACGGCGTCGGGAGCAGGTCCGTGAGGCTCCACCGGGCGTACCCGCCGACCTTCCACCCGGGCGCCATGAAGGTGTCGAGGTACTCCTCGTCCGCCTCGGCGAGCTCCCGCAGTTCGGCCGGCAGCTCCTCGATGTACGGATACTCGACGATCTGCTCCGGGTGCAGCCGGCACGGCTGGGGCACGTACCCTTCCGTCCCGGTCTCACCGCGCGGCGGCTCCGTCAGCGTGGCGGTGACGTCCGCCTCCCGCCGCCACCGCAGCTCCACGATCGGCCCCCACGGCGGCGTGTCGTGCTCGAACGGGCACCACAGCACCTGCAACAGGTCCGCCCCGCCGGGCCGGGGCAGGTCGGGGACGTCCGCCGCGCGCAGTTGCGCCAGCGCCACCATCGGGTTCGGCCGGGGGTGGGGTCGCGGCCCGTACCGGTAGCCCACCGTCGGGCCGCCGTTCACCGAACCCCAACCGCTGAACCCCGGGCCGACCAGCCGGGCGAGCTCCTCGTGCAGCTCGATCTCACCGTCGGCCAGTACGTGCGCCACCGTACGGCGGCTCTCCGCCTCCCGCATCCGGGCCAACAGCTCGGCCGGGATCGGCACCTCCTCCTGCACCATGCACGGCGTGGCGCAGGTGGGCCAGGGCTCGTCCGCCGGCCACAGCAGCGGCCCTCCGACGTGGCTCTCGGTGGCCGTGACCGCCCCGCGACGGGGGTGCAGCCGGGTGGCCGTGCGGCCGAGCTTCTCCAGCCCGGGGTAGCGGGCGAGCACGTCGCGTGCCAACGGCGGAGTGATCATGACGAGATGGTAGGGCGCACCGCGTCCACCGCCGACGCCGGACCACCGGTCACAGTGGACATTCGGTGCAGCCGCCAGCCCGCCACCGTCCAGCACACCCCCCAGAGCAGGAAGAACGGCGACCACAGCAGCAGGTCCCACCGTGCCAGTTCGCGAGCCAGCGCGGCGTGTTCGGCCGACGGCGGGCGGACTCCGGTCAGCAGCAGCGTGTCGCCGACGAAGCCGAACCCCAGCACCCCGATCGACCGGGCAATCATGAAGACCCCCAGAGTCCCGGCGATCGCGAGCAGCAGGCGGCGCGGGAGGGCCGCCCGCCAGGGCCGCAGCGTGGCCAGCGCGACCACGACGCCGACCACGGCGGCGGTGGCCAACGCCCAGTGGCTCGCCACGAACAGCGGGTCACGCGCGAGCAGCCGGTCCCGCAGCTCCGGGGGCAGCGGATCCTTGTCGGCGAGCGCGTTGGCCCCCAGCGCCTGCGCGAGTTTCATCGAGCCGTAGGCCGCGGCGCAGGCCGCCGCCCCGTACGCGCCCCAGCGCGCGCGATCAGGCCGCGACACGCTTCGTCGCCGTCGCGTAGGACCGGATCGTCTCCAGGAGCAGCCCGATCACGACGAGCCCGAGGATCGCGTGGTACCACTGCCAGCCCACACCGATGCCGACGAAGCCGTCCACGACCATGATCATGGCGCCGGCCCCGACGGCCAGCAGCATGCCGGCCAGCGCCAGCAGCATCACCGTCCTCGGCACCCGGCGCCCCAGCGTCGTCACCGTGGCGACGGCGAGGCACGCGGCCAACAACCCGGTGACGGTGGCCGACCACTGTGCGGTGGCCACGCCCATGACGTCGCGGGCGTAGCTCTCGTGCTCGGCGGCGGACACGACCGGGCCACCCGGGAACCCGAGCCGGGACTGGGCGGCGAAGACGGCCTTCCCCGCGGCGTACCCGAGGAACAGGACCGCCAGGGCGTACGCCGGCCATCGCCGGGGGCGAACACTATTGACCATGGATACGACGGTATTGGCGGTGGACCCCCGCCCCCTCCCGTCGATGAGGGAACCTTCTCCCTCGCGGGTGGGAGCAGCGAGGGGTGGCTACCGGTCGCGTGGCCGGAGGCCGCGCAGCGCCGTGTCCACCACCCGGTCGGCGTACTCCGGGGTCAGGGGGCCGGTGCGCTGGAGCCACCGGTTGAGCACCGGCCCGAACAACATGTCGACGGCCACGTCGAGTTCGACGTCCTCGGCCAACTGCCCCGCACGCTGGGCGGCGCGCAGGCGCTCCTTCTTCAGCTCCCGCATGGGCTCGTCCAACCGCTTCGCGTAGTCGGCGGCCAGGGCGGGATCGTGGACGATCTCGGTGTGCAGGGCGCGCATGGGCTGGTCGTAGCGCGGGTCGTTCAGTTCCGCGACGGTCGCCCGCAGGACCACCTTGAGGTCGGCCGCCAGGTCGCCGGTGTCGGGCAGCGCGCCACCCCGGCCGTCCGGCCCCTCCGTGGTGAGCGCGAGAAAGGCGTCGAACAGCAGCGCGCCCTTCGAGGGCCACCAGCGGTAGATGGTTTGTTTGCCCACGCCGGCGGCGGCGGCGATGCCCTCGATGCTGAGCTTCGCGTACCCCACCTCGCCGACGAGGTCGAAGGCGGCGGCGAGGATGGCTCGCCGCGCTGTCTGGCTGCGGCGGCTGGCGTCGGGGGCGACCTTCTGCGTGGGCACGGGTCCAATCTAACCAGAGAGACGAGACGGTCCGTCTTGACAGTCGGGCCCGATCGGGTAGAGTCGCCTCCAACAGCGAGACGAGACGGTTCGTCTCGTCTGACGGAAGGACTCCCCATGGAAACCTCAGGCACCGCCGCATCCCGGGTCTGGTTCATCACCGGGGCCAGCCGTGGCCTCGGCCGCGCCTTCACCGAGGCCGCGCTCGCCGCCGGAGACCGCGTCGTCGGTGCCGCCCGCGACGTCTCGCCGCTCGACGACCTCGCCGCCCGACACCCCGACCGGCTGCTGGCACTGCGCCTCGACGTCACCGACCGCGAGGCGGTCGTCGACGTCGTCGCCCGGGCGGTGCGGCACTTCGGCCGGCTCGACATCGTGGTGAACAACGCCGGGGCGCTCTTCGCCGGCATGGTGGAGGAGTTCACCGAAGCCGAGGCCCGCGCGCAGCTGGACCTCAACTTCTTCGGCGCGCTCTGGGTCAGCCAGGCCGTCCTGCCACACCTGCGCACCCAGGGCGCCGGGCACATCGTGCAGATCTCCAGCATCGGCGCGCTCGGCGGCTTTCCCAGCACAGGGCTCTACAGCGCGAGCAAGTTCGCACTGGAGGGCATGAGCGAGGCACTGGCCGCCGAGGCCGCCCCGTTCGGCGTCAAGGTCACCATCGTCCAGCCGGGCGGCTACTGGACGGACCTCTACACCAGCAGCAGGGCGACCACCCCGCACCCCGCCTACGACCCGCTGCGGGCCGAACTGGCGAAGCAGTGGGCCGAGGGGTCCATCGACAGCGAGCCACGGCTGGCGGCCGAGGCCCTGATGACGCTGGTCGCCAGCGACGACCCGCCGCTGCGACTGCTGCTCGGCAGCATGGTCTACGACCTCGCCTTCGACATCTCGAAGCGACGCATGGACACCTGGGCGGGGTGGGAAGAGGTGAGTCGCGCCGCCGAGAAGGCGGTCCCGGCACCGGGGGCCGCGCTGACCTGAGCCGTCGTGGCGAGGAGGTTGCGGCGCCCAGGTCAGGCGGCCCTGACCTGGGCGAGCTGCACGAGAAGCTGGACCACGCCGTACGCCTCGACGACGCCGGCCGCAGCGGCGATCTCGCCGGACGTGCGCCGGCGGCCGTCGGCGAGGAGCGGACCTCGGCGTGTGGGGTTGCGCCCCCGGTGTCCCAGAGCGAGGGCACACCTTCCTGGACTGGGGAAACGCGCCGGATCAGACGTTGAAGCGGAACTCCACGACGTCGCCGTCCTGCATCACGTACTCCTTGCCCTCGATGCGGACCTTGCCCGCCGCCTTGGCCGCCGCCATCGATCCGGCCGCGACCAGGTCGGCGTAGGAGACCACCTCGGCCTTGATGAAGCCGCGCTGGAAGTCGGAGTGGATGACCCCCGCGGCCTCCGGCGCGGTCGCGCCGACCGGGACGGTCCAGGCCCGCGCCTCCTTGGGGCCGGCGGTGAGGTACGTCTGGAGCCCGAGCGTGCGGAAGCCGACCCGGACGAGCTGGTCCAGGCCCGGCTCCTGCTGACCGATCGACTCCAACAGCTCGCGGGCCTCCTCCTCGGGCAGGTCCACCAGCTCGGACTCGATCTTGGCGTCCATGAAGACGGCCTCGGCCGGGGCGACCAGGGCGCGCAGTTCGTCGAGGAACTCGGCGTTGCCCAGCTCGGCCTCGTCGACGTTGAAGACGTACAGGAAGGGCTTCGTGGTGAGCAGGTGCAGCTCGCGCAGGTGCTCCAGCTCGATGCCCGCGTCCTTGGCACCCGCGTAGAGGGTGACGCCGGTGTCGAGCAGCTCGACGGCCTTCTTGGCGGCGGTCACCGCGGCGGCCCGGTCCTTGCGGAGCTTGGCCTCCTTCTCCAGCCGCGGCACCGCCTTCTCCAGGGTCTGGAGGTCGGCGAGGATCAGCTCGGTGTTGATCGTCTCGATGTCGTCGGCCGGGGAGACCTTGCCGTCGACGTGCACCACGTTCGGGTCGGAGAAGGCCCGCACCACCTGGCAGATCGCCGAGGCGTCGCGGATGTTCGCCAGGAACGCGTTGCCCCGGCCCTGCCCCTTGGAGGCGCCGCGCACCAGGCCGGCGATGTCGACGAACGACACGGGGGCGGGCAGCACCTTCTGCGAGCTGAAGATCTCGGCGAGCTTGTGCAGCCGCTCGTCCGGCAGCCCGACAACGCCGACGTTGGGCTCGATGGTGGCGAACGGGTAGTTCGCCGCGAGCACGTCGTTCTTGGTCAGCGCGTTGAACAGGGTGCTCTTGCCGACGTTGGGCAGGCCGACGATGCCGATGGTGAGACTCACGACGAGCCAGCTTACGCCGTTCGCCGCCGCCCGTGGACAGGCAGGTTCCGCACCGGCGGAAAACAGCCGCCGGAGAGCGCCCGACCGTTGTTACGGTGCCACGGTTCCGCGCGAGCGACCCCAAGGAGGCGGGATGAGCCGGCTGCCGGAGCTGTACGTCGCGGTCGACGTGGAGGCGGACGGGCCGATCCCCGGGCCGTACAGCATGATCTCGCTCGGCATGGCCGTCGCCGGCCACCCCGAGCTGACCTTCTACACCGAGCTGAAGCCGATCTCCGACGAGTTCGTGCCGGCCGCGCTCGCCGTCTCCGGCCTGGACCGGGACCGGCTGCTCCGGGAGGCGCCCCCGGCCGAGGAGGCGATGGGCGCCGCCGCGAGATGGGTCAACGGGCTGCGCGAGATCGGCCGTCCGGTGTTCCTCGCCGCCCCGGCCGTCTGGGACGGCATGTTCGTGCACTGGTACTTCACCCGGTTCGTCGGGCACAGCCCGTTCGGCGCCACCGGTTCCGGTGTCGACCTGCGCAGCTACTGGATGGGGCTGACCGGCTGCGAGTGGGTGCGGACCCGCAAGGGCACGATCAAGCACGAGCTGGGCCTGACCGACGTGCCGCACACCCACCACGCCGGGGAGGACGCCGCCGAGCTGGCCCAGGTCTTCGACGCGGCCCTGCGTCGCCGCGGCCGGGAGCGGTAGGAGTCAGCCGAGCAGGCGCGGCCCGATCGGGGTCTCCCGCACGCTGCCGTCCGGCCCGCGGCTGACCTCGTACGCGCAGACGCCCGGACGGTCCGCGACCGCCTCGACCAGCCGCTCGCCCCGGTAGAGCAGGCCGGTGCCGTCGTCGGTGCAGTGCGCGGTCGGCAGCGTGCCGTCGCCGACCAGCCGGTGCATCAGCGGCCGGCGCTGCTCCTCGCTGTCGTAGTGCACGCCGTTGCCGTAGGGCAGCCAGCCCAGCCCGTCCGTGAAGCCGCGCAGGGTGGTGCCGAAGCTGTCGGTGGCGCCGCCGGCGTGCCAGCAGATCGAGCCGGCGGAGACGCCGCCCAGCACGACGCCGGCCTCCCAGCACTCCCGCAGGATCTCGCCGAGGCCGTGCACCCGCCACACCGCGCAGAGGTTGGCGACGCTGCCGCCGCCCACCCAGACGACGTCCTGGGCGAGCAGGTGGGCGCGGATGTCGTCGACGTTCGGCATCGGGAAGAGCGCCAGGTGCGTCATCCGGAACCGGCTGCCGGCGAACGCCTCGTAGACCCGGGCCAGCGTGGTCGGCTGGTCGCCCTCGGCCTGGTTGAGGAAGCAGAGCCTCGGCTCGGGCCCGGCCCCGGCCAGCTCGGCGGCGAGGTCGAAGACGGGGTTGACCCGCCGGGCCCCGCCCTCGTGGCGAGGAGCGTAGATGCCCATGCTGGTGGCGAGGATGGTCGGTTCGCTGGCGGGCACGGTCGTCCTTCCGTCGGTTGTCGGCCGCCGCCCATCCTGCCGCGCCGTCGGTCAGTCGCGGGGGCCGGGCTGGCGCGGGACGACCGGTTCGATCCGCAGGGCGCCCGGGGCCAGTGCCCCGGCGGCGGCGAGCGGCAACGTGAAGCGGGCCTCGGCGGCGGGACCCGCCGCGTACGACTCGCGGAGCATCCAGCGCACCTCGTCGGCCGTCCAGCCCAGCCCGGGACGGCCGGCGATCTCCCGGACCAGGCGCAGCGCCACCCGGGTGTCGTCGTCGTAGAAGCGCATGCACCAGTGGTGCACCCACATGCCCAGCGCGCGGAGCCCGTCGGCGTCCAGCGAACGCACCAGCCGACCGCAGGCGGTGTCGCCGAACGCCCGACCCGGGTCACCGGCCCGGTCCCGCTCGATCGCGCCGACGGCGGACGGGGCGACCGCGCGCATCCGGTCGTAGAAGCCCTGCACCACCGCGTCGTCCAGCGGGGGGTGCCCGTCCCGTGTCGACGCCGCTTCCCGACCCGCCACGCTCGCCATTGCCGCACCCCTTCTTGAGTTGGTGGCCCGGACGGTACCGGCCACAACCGACACTTTCCGCGCCGGACGTCCCGTTCCCACCCGCACGGCCGCGTCCGATTTCCGCGAGCCGAGGGCGCCGAGCAGGGGCATCATCGGTGACGTGGAATTGGACTTCGAGCGGTGCTACCGGGCCGTCGACAGCCGCGACCAGCGGTTCGACGGCTGGTTCTACACCGGCGTGACCTCGACCGGGATCTACTGCCGGCCGTCCTGCCCCGCGATGACGCCGAAGCGGCAGAACGTCCGGTTCTTCCCCTCCGCCGCGGCGGCCCAGGGCGCCGGGCTGCGCGCCTGCCGGCGGTGCCGGCCGGACGCGGCCCCCGGCTCCCCGCACTGGGACGTCCGGGCGGACGTGGTCGGCCGGGCGATGCGGCTCATCGCCGACGGGGTCGTCGACCGGGACGGCATCCCGGGGCTGGCCGCCCGGCTCGGCTACACCGAGCGGCACCTGCACCGGATGCTGCGGGCGGAGATGGGCGCCGGCCCCCTCGCCCTGGCCCGGGCGCAGCGCGCGCAGACCGCCCGCACCCTGATCGAGACCACCGGCCTGGGCATGGCGGAGATCGCGTTCGCCGCCGGGTTCGGCAGCGTCCGGCAGTTCAACGACACGGTCCGCGAGGTGTACGGGACGGCCCCGTCCGAGCTGCGTACCGCCCGCGGCCGGTGCGCCGCGCCGGGCGGGGCGGGCACCATCACGCTGCGGCTCGCGTACCGCCCGCCGCTGCACGCGGGGGCGCTGCTGGACTTCCTCGCGCTGCGCGCGCTGCCCGGTGTCGAGGAGGTGCGCGACGGGACGTACCGCCGGGGCCTGCGGCTGCCGCACGGCCCGGGCGAGGCGACCCTGACCCCGGCGGACGGGCACGTGAGCGCCACGCTGCGGCTCACCGACATGCGCGACCTGGCCCCCGCGGTGGCCCGCTGCCGCCGCCTGCTCGACCTCGACGCCGACCCGGTCGCCGTCGACGGCACCCTCGCCGCCGACCCGGCCCTGGCCGGGGCGGTCGCCGCCGAGCCGGGCATCCGCCTCCCCCGGTCGGTCGACGGCTTCGAGATGGCCCTGCGCGCGATCGTCGGCCAGCAGGTCTCCGTCCGCTCGGCCCGCACCACCCTCACCCGCCTGCTGGACCATCTCCGTCCGCCCGTCCCCGACCCTTCCGACACCGGGGAGGGGCCCGGGCCGTGGCTGGCCGGCTTCCCCACCGCCGAGGAGGTGCTGGGGGCGCCGGACGAGGTGTTCGGGATGCCGGCGGGGCGGCGGGCGACGATCCGGGCCCTGGCCGGGGCCGTCGCCGACGGGTCGCTGGACCTGGCGCCCGGCGGGGACCGGGAGGAGAGCGTCCGGCGGCTGCTGGCGCTGCCCGGGATCGGCCCCTGGACCGCCGGTTACGTCGCGATGCGCGCCCTCGGCGACCCGGACGTCCTCCTCCCCACCGACCTCGCGGTACGCCGGGGCGCCGCCGCCCTCGGCCTGCCCGACGACCCGAAGACCCTCGACGCGTACGCCGACCGCTGGCGCCCCTGGCGCTCGTACGCGGTGATCCGACTCTGGAGAGCAGCATGAGCATGAACGACAGCACCGTCGTCGACACCCCCGGCGGACCGCTCAGCATCGTGGCCGGCCCGGACGGGGCGGTCCGGGCGGCGGGCTTCACCGGCGAACCCGAGCACCTGCTCCCCCTGGTGCACCCGACGCTGCGGGCCCCGCTGCGGCGCCGGGTCGACCTCGGTCCGGTCACCGCCGCCGTCGCGGCCTACCTGGACGGCGAGCTGACCGCGATCGACACCGTGCCGGTGGAGCAGCACACCGGCGGCGTCTTCATGGCGCACGCCTGGCAGGTGCTGCGCGAGGTGAAGCCGGGTGATCCGGTGACCTACACCGGGTTCGCCGGGCTGGCCGGCCGCCCCGCGGCCGTACGGGCCGCCGCGGCGGCCTGCGCCCGCAACGCGGTCGCCCTGTTCGTCCCCTGCCACCGGGTGCTGCGCACCGACGGGACGCTCGGCGGCTACCGCTGGGGGCTGGACGTGAAGAAGTGGCTTCTCGGGCACGAGCGGCCGTGACGGGAAGCTGACAGCGGCGCCGCACCCGTTTGCCGCTACCGTCGGGTAGTGCCTGCGGACGGCGACGGCAACCCGGCTCCCCGGGGGGTCGAGGCCGGCCCGCATCCGCTGCGCAACCTCTGGCGGCTGCGCCACTACCTGCGCCCCCACGCGGCCGAGTTCGGCTGGCTGCTGCTGGCCGGGCTCGCCGCCACCGGGGCGGGCATCGCCGTACCGCTGGTGACGCAGCGGGTGGTGGACGGCCCGGTCGCCCGGCAGGACCCGGCCGGGCTGTTCCGGCTGGCCGGGCTGGCGCTGCTGCTCGGCCTGGTCGAGGCGCTGCTGATCTTCATCCGGCGCTGGGTGCAGTCGTCGTCCTCGATGCGGATCGAGGCGGCGATCCGCGCCGACGTCTACGCCCACCTGCAGCGGCTGCCGGCCAGCTTCCACGACCGGTGGCAGTCCGGCCAGCTCCTGTCCCGGATCACCAGCGACCTCTCGGTGCTGCGCCGGTTCCTCTCCTTCGGCCTGTTCTTCCTGGTCCTCAACCTGGTGACCTACCTGGCCGTGGTGGCGCTGCTGATCCGGCTGCACCCCGCGCTGGGGCTGCTGGTGGCGGCGAGCGCGGTGCCGCTGTTCCTGATCACCCGGCGCTTCGCCCGGCGCTACCACGCCGCCTCCCGCCGGATGCAGGACCAGCAGGGCGACGTGGCCACGCTGGTCGAGGAGACCGCGCAGGGGCTGCGCACGATGAAGGCGTACGGGCGGGGGCGGGAACTGGCCGCCCGGTTCGCGGCCGACGCCCGGGCGCTGCACGACACCGGGGTCGGCAAGGGCCGGCTGCTGGCCCGCACCTCCGCCCTGCTCGACCTGGTGCCGAACCTGACCCTGGGCGTGGTGCTGGTGGCCGGCGCGGCGGCCACCGCCGGGGGCGTGCTGACCATCGGCGAGCTGGTCGCGTTCGTCAGCCTCCAGCTGATGCTGATCTGGCCGGTGCAGTCGCTGGGCTGGATCGTCGCCAACGGCCAGGAGGCGGCGACCGCCGCCGACCGGGTGCTGGAGGTGCTGGACAGCCCACCCGCCATCGTGGACGCCCCGGGCGCGGTCGCCCTGGGCCGCGGCGAGGTGCGCGGCCGGCTGCGCTTCGAGCGGGTCTCGTTCCGCTACCCGGGCACCGCGACGCCGGTGCTGCGGGAGGTCGACCTGACCGTCGAGCCGGGCGAGACCGTGGCGCTGGTCGGGGCGACCGGCTGCGGCAAGAGCACACTGCTCTCCCTGGTGCCCCGGCTGCACGACGTGACCGGTGGCCGGATCACCCTGGACGGGCACGACCTGCGCGACCTGCGGCTGTCCTCGCTGCGCCGGCTGGTCGGGGTGGCCTTCGAGGAGCCGACGCTGTTCTCCATGTCGGTGTGGGAGAACCTCACCCTGGGCCGGCCGGAGGCCGGGGAGGACGAGGTCCGGGCCGCCCTCACGCTGGCCCAGGCGGACTTCGCGTACGAGCTGCCGTGGGGGCTGGCCACCCG
Organism: Micromonospora sp. NPDC052213; assembly: GCF_040679695.1. Lineage (NCBI taxonomy): Bacteria > Bacillati > Actinomycetota > Actinomycetes > Micromonosporales > Micromonosporaceae > Micromonospora > Micromonospora sp. NPDC052213. The sequence goes on along the minus strand of NZ_JBFAVI010000004.1, from coordinate 74,535 downwards.
GGTGGGCGAGCAGGGGCTGTCGCTCTCCGGCGGGCAACGCCAGCGGCTGGCCCTGGCCCGGGCGGTGCTCGGCCGGCCGGCGCTGCTCGTGCTGGACGACCCGCTCTCCGCACTCGACGTGCACACCGAGGCGCTGGTGGAGGCCGCGTTGAAGCGGGTGCTGCGCAGCACGACCGCGCTGCTGGTGGTCCACCGGCCCTCCACGATCGCCCTCGCCGACCGGGTGGCGCTGCTGGAGGGGGGCCGGATCACCGCCGTCGGGCGGCACTCCGAACTGCTCGCCGACGTGCCGGCGTACCGCGCGGTGCTCTCCGCCGAGCCCGCCCCGGCGCCGCCCGACGGTCGCGGCCTGGTGCGGTCGTGACCGGCGGGGCCGCCCACCCGGGCGGGGCGGACCTCGCCCGGTGGCGCGGCGTCGCCACCGACCCCGACGCCGACCGCAGCCACGCCGAGGACACCACGCCGGAGGCGGTGGCCCGGCTCCGGGCCCGCAGCCGGGTGCTGCTGCGCGACCTGCTGCGCCCGCACCGGCGCCGGCTCGGGCTGGCCGTCGCGCTGCTGCTCGGCCAGAACGCCGCCGCGATGGCCGGGCCGTACCTCGTCATGCTCGGCATCGACCGGGCCATCGCGCCGCTGCGGGCCGGCGAGCCCGGCCCGCTGCTGGCCGTCGCCGCCGCGTTCGCCGCCGCCGCCGTCGTCGAGTACGCCGCCCGCCGGGGGTTCCTCACCCTCTCCGCGCGGATCGGCCAGGCCATCCTGCTCGACCTCCGCCAGCGGGTGTACGGCCACTTCCTGCGCCTGTCGGTGGCGTTCCACGAGCGGTACACCTCCGGCCGGATGGTCTCCCGGCTCACCAGCGACCTGGACTCGATCGGGGAACTGGTCGGCGGCGGCATCGACGGCCTGGTGCTGGCGGTGCTGTCGATCCTGTCGGTGGCCGGCATCCTGCTCTGGCTGGACCCGCCGCTGGCCGCGGTGACCCTGCTCGCGTTCCCGTTCCTGTTCTGGCTGTCCCGCTGGTTCGCGCGCGCGTCGGCGGACGCGTGGCGGCGCACCCGGGAGACCGTGGCGCTGGTCATCGTCCACTTCGTGGAGTCGATGCGGGGCATCCGGGCGGTGCAGGCGTTCCGCCGGGAGCCGCGCAACCAGCGGATCTTCGCGGCGGTCAACGACGACTACCGGGTGGCGAGCCGGCACGCGTTCCGGCTGATGGCGACGTACTCGCCGGGGATCAAGGTGATCGGCAACGTGACCGTGGCGGTGGTGCTCTGCTACGGCGGTTGGCGGGTGCTCGGCGGGGCGACCGAGATCGGGGTGCTGGCCGCGTTCCTGCTCTACCTGCGACGGTTCTTCGAGCCGATGCAGGAGCTGAGCCAGTTCTACAACTCGTTGCAGTCGGCCACGGCGGCCCTGGAGAAACTGGCCGGGGTGCTCGACGAGCGGCCCTCGGTGGCCGAGCCGGCCCGGCCCGTGCCGCTGCCCGCCGGGCCGGGGCGCGGGGCGGTCGCCTTCCGCGCGGTCACCTTCGGCTACCGCCCGGACGCGCCCATTCTCGCCGGGCTCGACCTCGCCGTCCCGGCCGGGCAGACCGTGGCGTTGATCGGGCCGACCGGCGCCGGCAAGTCGACCGTCGCCAGGCTGCTCGCCCGGTTCCACGACCCGCTCGCCGGCACGGTCAGCCTTGACGGCGTCGACCTGCGCGAGGTCGCCGACGCCGAGTTGCGCCGCGCGGTGGTGCTGGTGACCCAGGAGACCCACCTCTTCGGCGGGACGGTCGCGGAGAACATCCGGTTCGGCCGTCCCGGCGCCGACGACGCCGCCGTGGAGGCCGCCGCCCGGGCGATCGGCGCGCACGACTTCATCGCGGCCCTCCCCGAGGGGTACGCCACGCAGGTGCACCGGCGCGGCGGCCGGCTCTCCGCCGGGCAGCGGCAGCTCGTCGCGTTCGCCCGGGCGTTCCTGGCCGACCCGGCGGTGCTGGTCCTGGACGAGGCGACCTCCTCGCTGGACGTGCCGACCGAGCGGCTGGTGCAGCGCGCCCTCGGCACCGTCCTGCGCGACCGCACCGCCCTGGTGATCGCGCACCGGCTCTCCACCGTGGAGACGGCCGACCGGGTGCTGGTGCTCGACGGCGGCCGGATCGTCGAGGACGGCCCGCCCGGCCGGCTCGCCGCCGCCGGCGGCCGTTACGCCGCCCTGCACCGGCAGTGGCGCGACTCGCTGGTGTGAGCCACGGTCCGTGGCGCCGCCCCGCCGCCCGCGGTCGGCGGCCCCACGAAGATCACCGGTGCCACTAGACTCACCGCGCCGAGCGGAGCGTCCACCGGGTGGTCGTCCCGACGGCGGCGACGGGGGAGGTTGCGAGTGCGGTTCGGACGACGGGTGATGGTGGCCGGGGTGGCCGTCGCCTGCGCGCTGGGGGCGGCGGCGGTCGCCGGGATGCCGTTCGGCGACGCCGGCCGGACGCCGGCCACGCCCACCGCGCAGGAATCCCCGGCGCCGCCGGGCGACGACGCCGCCCCGACGGGCGCGCCGGCCCGCGCCGACAGCGGACTCGGCAACCGCCCCGGAGGCGGCGCCACGCCGGGCGCGGCGGCGACCCTCCGGGCCCGACCGGCCGCCGAGGTCGCCGCCGACAGCCCCGCCTCGGTCTCCTACCTGCGCGACCGCTACCGGGTCGACGCCGGCGAGGCGGCCCGGCGGCTCGCCCTCCAGGAGCTGTCCGCGCCGCTGGCCGCCCGGCTCGCCACGGAGTTCCCCGCCGCGTACGGCGGGATGTGGCTGGACCAGGCCGCCGGCGGCGTGCTGACCGTCGCCGCCACCGGCGTCGAACCGGTCCGGGCGGCGCTGACCGGCATGCCGGACGCGGCGCACGTCCGGGTGGTGCCGGTGCGCCACCCGCTGCGGCAGCTCACCGAGGCGGCGACCCGGCTGGCCGCCGCGCTCGACGCCACGGCCGGCGCCGATGTGGTGGTGGACGAGCGGGCCAACGAGGTCGTCGTGCTGACCGGCGACCGGATCGCCGCCGACGATCCCCGGCTGGCGGACGCGCTGCGCGCCGCCGGGGTGCCGGCCCGCGCGCAGGCCCGGGTCGCCGACACCGTGGTGCAGAAGGCCTGCGACCCGCGCGACTGCGCGCAGGCGCCGATGCGCGGCGGCATCCGGCTGGACGTGCCGCGCGACGACGGCACCGTGGGCGGCTGCACGACGGGCTTCAACGTGCTCGTCGGGCTGCGCGACCCGTACGTGCTGACGGCGGGGCACTGTGTCGTCGGGGGGTGGCACCAACTGGTGGACCGCACCTGGCACCAGTTCCTCGGCCCGAAGGTGCCGATGACCGTCGAGTCGTCGAGGTCGGGGCTGGCCGAGAACGCCTACCCGTACGACTACGCGATCATGCCGTACCAGCCGGGCGCGGTCGGGCGGTGGGCGTACCCGGCGGGGGCCACGCAGGTGCCCAGCCTGGTCAACTACTGGTGCGTGCCGGACAGCACCGGGTGCGCCACCCGGGGCAGCCGCGACGTGGCGATCACCGGGCACGTGCCGTGGAGCGCCATCCAGCCCGGCTGGGTGGTCTGCGCCACCGGGGCGGCGTACACGCCGAAGGCCGGCGAGCAGTACGTCGACTCGGGCGCCGGGGCCGGCTACGTGCCCGGCACCCGCTGCGGGGAGATCATCGGCAAGACCAGCGGCGGCATCGACGTGCGCATCTGCGCCCGCCCGGGCGACAGCGGCGGCCCGCTCTTCACCGAGGCCGACGGCAAGGCGCTGGGCATCCTGTCGCACGGCGACCCGGGGCAGGGCGCCTGCACCAACCCGAACGAGCGCAACTCGTACGCCCCGGTCTCCACGATCCTCGACCGGGCGAACGCCCGCACCTACGGGGGCCTGCGGATCCGGCTGGCCACCAAGGGCCCGCTGAGCGGCCCGGTCCCCCGCTGACCCGGCCGGCGGCCCGTCGACCCGGGGCGCCGGCACCGGGCCGGTCGACCGTCGCGCCGGCGGCTCACCAGCGGTCGACGTGCAGGACCTCGTCCAGGGGCTGCCGCCGCGCCGGCCGGAAGCCCTCCCCGGTGTGGAACGCGGTGGGGATCAACGCGGCCTGGCGCACGGTCGCGGGCAGCCCGAGCAGCTCGGCGACCTCCGCCTCGTACGCCAGGTGCAGCGTGGTCCAGGCGGTGCCGAGGCCGCGCGCCCGGGCGGCGAGCATGTAGCTCCACGCGGCCGGCAGCACCGACCCCCAGAGCCCCGCCTGGTTGCCGGCCGGCAGCTCGCCGGAGTCCACCTCGACGCACGGGACGAGCAGCACCGGCACCTGCCCCATCCGGTCGGCGAGCCAGGCCACGCTCTCCCCCACCCGGCGCTGCACCTCGGCCCGCTCCGGGTCGTCGGCGAAGAGCCGGGCGGCCGATCGCTCCGAGGCGAGGTAGCCGTGCGCCGCGCGCTGGTAGATCCGGCCGATCAGGTCCCGCTTCGCCGGGTCGGTCACCACGATCCACTGCCAGCCCTGCCGGTTCGACCCGGACGGCGCCTGGAGGGCGATCTCCAGACACTCGCGGACCAGCTCCATCGGCACGGGTCGGGTGAGGTCCAGCCGCCTGCGGACCGAGCGGGTGGTGGTGAGCAGCTCGTCGGGGCTCAGCGGGAGTGTCGGCACGACATCCATCGTGGCACGCCGGTTAACCCGTGGTCCGGCCGTTGGCCGGTGCCTACGATCGACGGATGACTGATACGGCGAGGACGGCCCGCGCCGGCGTCCCCGAGCGTCCGACCCTGGACGGGCTCGAGGAGACCTGGGCGCGCCGCTGGCAGGAGGAGGGCACGTACGCGTTCGACCGCTCGAAGGAGCGGACGGACGTGTACGCGATCGACACCCCGCCGCCGACCGTATCCGGCGAGCTGCACATGGGCCACGTCTTCTCGTACACGCACACCGACATCGTGGCCCGGTTCCAGCGGATGCGCGGGCGGGCGGTGTTCTACCCGATGGGCTGGGACGACAACGGCCTGCCGACCGAGCGCCGGGTGCAGAACGTCCACGGCGTGCGCTGCGACCCGACGCTGCCGTACGACCCGTCGTGGCTGCCGCCGGCCGCCCCCGTCGACGACGCCGCCCGCCGGGACCCGACGCCGGTCTCCCGGCGCAACTTCATCGAGCTGTGCGAGCGGCTGACGGTCGCCGACGAGCAGGTCTTCGAGGCGCTGTGGCGGCGGCTCGGGCTGTCCGTGGACTGGACGCTGACGTACACGACGATCGGGCGGGTGGCCCGGGCGACCTCGCAGCGGGCGTTCCTGCGCAACCTGGCGCGGGGCGAGGCGTACCAGGCGGAGGCCCCGACGCTGTGGGACGTCGGGTTCGCCACCGCCGTCGCCCAGGCGGAGCTGGAGGACCGGGAACGGCCCGGGGCGTACCACCGGCTGCGGTTCGCCGGGCCGGCCGGGCGCGAGGTGCTGATCGACACCACCCGGCCGGAGCTGCTGCCGGCCTGCGTGGCGCTGGTCTGCCACCCCGACGACGAGCGGTACGCGGACCTGGTCGGCGGCACCGCGCGTACGCCGGTGTTCGGGGTCGAGGTGCCGGTGCGGGCGCACCCGCTGGCGGACCCGGCCAAGGGCACCGGCATCGCGATGGTCTGCACGTTCGGCGACCTGACCGACGTGACCTGGTGGCGGGAGCTGCGACTGGACACCCGGGTGGTGATCGGCCGGGACGGCCGGCTGCTGCCGGAGGCGCCCGCCGGGGTGCCGACGCAGCCCTACGCGGCGCTGGCCGGGCAGACCGTCAACGGTGCCCGGCGGACGCTGGTGCAGCTGCTCGACGACGCCGGCGACCTGGTCGGCGAGCCGCGCCCGATCACCCATCCCGTGAAGTTCTACGAGCGCGGCGACCGGCCGCTGGAGATCGTCTCGACCCGGCAGTGGTATCTGCGCAACGGCGGCCGGGACGTCGCCCTGCGCGAGGAACTGCTGGCCCGGGGCGGGGAGCTGCGCTGGGTGCCGGAGCACATGCGGCACCGCTACGAGCACTGGGTGGGCGGCCTGACCGGTGACTGGCTGGTCAGCCGGCAGCGCTTCTTCGGCGTGCCGGTGCCGGTGTGGTACCGGCTCGACGACGCTGGCGAGCCGGACTACACCCACCCTCTCACGCCGGACGAGTCCGCGCTGCCGGTCGACCCGTCCAGCGACGCCCCGCCCGGGTTCGAGGAGTCCCGGCGCGGCCGGCCGGGTGGCTTCGTCGGCGACCCGGACGTGCTCGACACCTGGGCCACCTCGTCGCTGACCCCGCAGATCGTGGGCGGCTGGGAAACAGACCCGGACCTGTTCGCGCGGGTCTTCCCGATGGACCTGCGCCCGCAGGGGCAGGAGATCATCCGTACCTGGCTCTTCTCCACCGTGGTCCGTTCGCACCTGGAGCACGGGGTGCTGCCCTGGCGGGACGCGGTGCTCTCCGGCTGGATCCTGGACCCGGACCGCAAGAAGATGTCCAAGTCCAAGGGGAACGTGGTCACCCCGATGGCGTTGCTGGAGCAGCACGGCTCCGACGCGGTGCGGTACTGGGCGGCGAACGGCAAGCCGGGCATGGACCTCGCCTTCGACCCGGCCCAGATCAAGGTCGGCCGGCGGCTGGCCACCAAGCTGCTCAACGCGTCGAGGTTCGCCCTCGGGCTGGGCGCCGCCGACGCGTTGCGCGCCCCGGCGACCGAGCCGCTGGACCGCGCCATGCTCGCCGAACTGTCCGGGGTGGTCGCCGCCGCGACCGCCGCGCTGGAGGCGTACGACCACACGGCGGCGTTGCAGGTGGCCGAGTCGTTCTTCTGGCGGTTCTGCGACGACTACATCGAGCTGGTGAAGGAGCGCGCCTACGGCTCCGGGCCGGGGGCGGACTCGGCCCGGGCGGCGCTGGCCACCGCGCTCTCGGTGCAGTTGCGGCTGTTCGCCCCGGTGCTGCCGTACGCGACCGAGGAGGTCTGGTCCTGGTGGCGCTACGGCTCGGTGCACCGCGCGCCCTGGCCGACCACGTACGAGGTGGGCCGGGCGATCGAGGGCACCGGCGAGCCGGAGCTGCTGCGGCTGGCCGGGGACGCGCTCAGCCAGGTGCGCCGGGCCAAGTCGGAGCGGAAACTGTCGATGCGGGCGGAGGTGCCGCTGGCCGAGGCGCTCGGCCCGGCGGCCCTGCTGGACCAGCTCACCGTGATCGCCGACGACCTCCGCGCCGCCGGCCGGATCACGAAACTGGACCTGCTCCCCGACCGCACCCCGGAACTGGTGATCGCCTGCGCCTTCTGAGCGCGGCCCCGCCGCGCCCGACGGGGCGCGGCGGGGTCACCAGCCGCGCAGCAGGCGCAGGCCGAGGAGGAAGGCGACGACGGCGGGGCCGACCAGCAGGGTGATCGCCTGGAGCCGGTACGGCATCCGGTGCCGGGTCAGCTCCACGGCGTTGCCCAGCACGATCACCCCGGCCAGCATCAGGAACGCGCCCCACATCGGGGCGATCCCCACGTCGACCAGGCCGACGCGGGTCAGTTGCAGCGTCCCGCCGAGCAGCAGGGCGCCGGCCAGCGCCAGCAGGGCGACCGCCCGGTGCAGCCCCCGGGCCAGCGGGTGGACCGGCCGCCAGTGGTAGGTGCCGGCGACCGCCAGGCACGGCAGGATGACCATCAGCGGCCAACCCCTGCCGAACACGCCGAACATCAGCAGCGCCCCGACCGCGAACACCAGCGCGCCGAGGCAGGCGGCCACGTAGCCGGCGAAGGCGCGCCCGCCGCCCCGGGCCAGCAGCGGCCCGCCGGCGGCGGCGATCAGTGCCCCGGGGATCAGCACGAACCCCGCCCACCAGTGGAAGTGCCCGCTGGCCTGGGCGGCCGTGGTGGTCGCCGCCGCCGCGAGCCCGGCGACCGCCAGGCTGACCAGCCGGTGCCGGCCGGCACCGGGGTAGGAATCGCGCGACATGACCAGACCCGCTTCCGCACTCACTTCCACAGCCTCGCCCGGCGGCGCGGCCCGGTCCATCCGGCCAGCCCTACCATCGGGGGTCGGGCCGCCCGGACGGCCGTCACGCGGGGGTCAGCTCGTCTCGCCGGCCACGCTGAACGAGCGGAGCCGGTCGATCGCCAGCACGGTGAAGCCCACGCTGATCAGCGCGGTCATCACCGCCGCCACGGGCACCGAGACGCTGGCCTCCAGCAGCCCGGTGGGGGCCAGCCGGTCGGCGAGGGCGATCACGTACTGCTGGATGGAGAGCACCTGGGTGCCGGTGACGACGTTGCCGAGCAGCCCCTCCCAGATGAGCACGTAGACCAGGCCGAGCAGCACGGGCCGCCGGGTGAGCAGGCTCAGCGCCAGGAACAGCGCCGAGTACGCCAGCGCACCGACCGCCGCCGCGGCGGCGAGCGCCAGGCCGAGGCGTACGGAATGGGCGAGCACACCCGCGACGTAGAGCGGCACCGCGACCGTGACCGCCGTGACGCCGGTCGCCACCGCCAGCTTCGGCAGCACGATCTGCCAGCGCGGCAGCGGCTTGGTCAGAATGTGCACGACCGTGCCGTCGTCGATCTCGGCCCCCAGCACGCCCGTGCCGACGATCAGCGCGACCACCGGCAGCACCACGGCCAGGCCGAGGCCGACCAGCACCGGCGGACCCCACTCGCCCGGGTCCACCCCGAGCGAGCGGGAGAGCACGGCGAGCACCACCAGCACCGCCGGGAGCGGCACCAGCAGGAGGAACCGGCGACGCCCGAACAGCCCCCGCGCGGTGATCCAGGAAACGGTAGACATGCTCAGGCCTCCACCAGGTAGGAGAAGACGCTCTCCAGGGACTCGTCCTCGGGCACCAGTTGCCGCACCCGGATGCCCTTGGCCAGGGCGATCTTCGGCAGCGCGCGGGTGAACGCGCCGTAGTCGCCGGCCCGCACGGTCAGCCCCGCGCGCCCCAGCTCCACCCCGGTCACCGACGCCTCCGCCATCAGCGCCACGGCGAGCGCCCGATCGTCGGTGGAGTGGACGGCGAAGACGTGCGGCCGGTTGGTCATCAGCCGGCGGATGGTGCGGAAGTCGCCGGAGGCGGCGAGCCGGCCGGCGACCATCACCTGGACGGTGCCGGAGACCTGCTCGACCTCCTCCAGGATGTGCGAGCTGAACAGGATCGTCCGGCCGGCGTCGCCGAGGCGGTGCAGCAGCTCCATCATGTGCAGCCGCTGACGCGGGTCCATCCCGTTGAACGGCTCGTCCAGCAGCAGCACCTGCGGCTCGTGCACGAGCGCCGCGGCGACCCGGGCGCGCTGCCGCATGCCCTTGGAGTACGTGCCGATCCGGCGGTCCTGCGCCCCCTCCATCTCCACCAGGGCGATCGCCCGGCGGGCCGCCGCCGCCGGGTCCGGCAGCCGGTGCAGCTTCGCGCTGGCCAGCACGAACTCGTACGCGGTGAGGAACGTGTGCACCGCCTCCCGCTCGCTCACCAGGCCCAGCCGGCGGTAGACCTCCGGGTTGCGCCAGGTGGGCCGGCCGTCCAGGGTCACCGCGCCGCGCGACGGGGCCAGGAAGCCGGCCATCATGTGCAGCAGGGTGGTCTTGCCCGCGCCGTTCGGGCCGAGCAGCCCGGTGACGCCGGGGCCGAGGGTCATGCTGACGTCGTTGACCGCCACCACGTTGCCGTACCAGCGGGAGACGCCGGCGAGGTCCAGGGTGCTGGCGTCGGTCGCGGCCCCCGCCGCGGGCTCGGCGCTCGTCGTGGTCATCGGGCGGCCACCTTCCGGTATCGCAGCAGCAGCAGGGCGACGCAGCCGGCCACGAGCAGCACGGCGGCGGCCGCGTAGACCGGGCCGAAGTCGCCGATCATGAGCCCCTCCTGCCCCTTGGGGAGCAGGTCGCCGAGGGCCCAGTCGCCGACGCCCCGCACCAGCGTGGACGGCGAGGCGAGGAAGGCCAGCTCGTTGACCGTCCGGGACGGCATGATCGACAGGGTGCCGACGACCGGGGTGGTCATCAGGAACACCGCCACGATCCCGCCGGCCGCGAACGCCCGCTTGCCGGTCAGCGACGCGACCAGCAGGCCGACCGAGGCGAAGACCACCGCCCAGAGCCCGGCGTAGAGCAGGCCCGGCAGCAGGTCGAGCAGCTCGTTCCAGACCCCGCGCATGCCGTCGTCGGTGGTGAAGGCGGCGCCCAGGAACATCACCAGCTGCGGGCCACCGAGCAGCAGCCAGAGCGCGGTCACCAGCGCCAGCAGCTTGGCCAGCGGGTAGTCCGACCGGGGCAGCGGCCGGGAGAAGTAGAGCGGCAGCACCCCGCTGCGCAGGTCCCGGGAGACCAGCTCGGGGGCGACCACCGCGACGAAGAAGATGACCAGCCAGCTCATGTTGTCGGCGAACTGGGCGTACGTCATCACCGCCTCGCCGATCTGGCTGCGCACCGCGGTGAGGCCCGCGGCCACCACGGTGACGATGCCGACCACCAGCCAGGGGAAGATCTTGGCCTTGGCGCTGCGCCCGAACCCGAACGCCGTACGCAGCCCGTGCAGGTAGAGCGCGCCGAAGACCTGCCGACGCCCCAGGCGGGGGCCGGTGTAGCGCTGGTATCCGATGTCGTGGATGACACCGGTGGGCTCAGGCATGGCTGGGCTCCCTCGTGGCGAAGAGCTCGGCGACCCGGTGCCGGCGCTGGTCCAGCCGGTGCAGCGGCAGGTCCAGCTCGGCGACCGCGCCGAGGATGAGGTCGTAGGTGGCGTCGTCGGCGAGTTCGACGAGCAGCAGCCGCCCGTCCCGGCGTACCGGCAGGCGCAGAGCGGCGAGCCGGGCGGCCAGCTCCTCGGTGCCCTCGCTGACCTCGACGGCGAGCACGTCGGTGGCCGACGTCATGGCGGAGATGTGGTCGGCCCGCAGCAGCCGCCCGCCGTCGATGGCGACCAGCGTGTCGCAGATCCGCTCCACCTCGCCGAGCAGGTGCGAGCAGACCAGCACGGAGATGCCGAACTCGGTGCCGATCCGGTGCACCAGGGCCAGCATGGCGTCCCGGCCGGCCGGGTCGAGGCCGTTGGTCGGCTCGTCGAGCAGCAGCAGGTCGGGGTCGTGCACCAGGGCCTGGGCGAGCTTCACCCGCTGCTTCATGCCCGTGGAGTAGCCGCCGACCGGGCGGTAGCGCTCCTCGTAGAGCCCGACGTGCCGCAGCGCCTCGGAGGCCCGCTCGCGGGCGACCGTACGCGGCAGCCCGCTGATCCGGCCGAGGTGGGTGACCAGCTCGGCGGCCGAGAGGTCCGGCGGCAGGGCGTCGTGCTCGGGCATGTAGCCGACCCGGGCGCGGACCCCGGCGGAGTCGGTGGTCGGGTCGATCCCGAGCACTCGGACCCGCCCGCTGGTCGGGGCGAGGAGGCCGAGCAGGATCTTGATCAGCGTGGACTTGCCGGCGCCGTTCGCGCCGACCAGTCCGATGATCCCCGGCTCGACCGCGACGGTCAGGTCAGCCAGCGCGGTGACCCCGCCCCCGTACGTCTTGGTCAGCGACTCGGTCGCGATCAGTGTCACGACCTCCAGCGTAGGAGGCCGACGCCCCTGCCGGGAGCGGCACGCCCCCGGCGCTCCCCTGATCCTTGCCGCCCGCGCCCCCTAGGGTCCGCGCCCCGCGCCGGGGAACCTGCGCGGAATCTCCGCGCAACCGGGACGGCGGGATAAGCGTCCACTCTAGAGCGGTGCACGCTGCCCGGGGTGGACCGGATCCGCCGGGGCCGACCGACACACGGGAGAGAGCATGATCGGCGGTACGAGGTCCCCCAAGGTGAGCGTGGTGGTGCCCACGCACGACAGCGGGCCGCACATCGAGAAGCTGGTGGCCTCGCTGCTGCGCCAGTCACTGCCTGCGGCGGAGTTCGAGGCGGTCTTCGTCGACGACGGCTCGACCGACGGCACCCCCGCCCGGCTGGCGGAACTCGCCGCCGCGCACCCGCACTTCCGGGTGTTGCGGATCGAGAACTCGGGCTGGCCGTCCCGGCCGCGCAACCTCGGTGTGGCGCATGCCCGGGGCGAGTACGTGCTGTTCGCCGACGACGACGACTGGCTCGGCGACGAGGCGCTCGAACGGCTGCACGACTGCGCGCGGACGCACGACGCCGACGTGGTGGTCGGCCGGATGGCCGGGCACGGGCGCAGCGTGCCGCGCGAGCTGTTCCGGCGTAACCGGTTCGACGCCACGCTGGCCAACTCGCCGCTGATCGACAGCCTCACCTGCCACAAGATGTTCCGCCGCGCCTTCCTCGACGAGCACGGGCTGCGGTTCCCGGAGGGGCCGCTGCGGCGCCTGGAGGACCACCGGATGGTGGTCCGGTCGTACTTCCTGTCGAGGCGGACGTGCGTGCTGTCGGACTACACCTGCTACCACCACGCCCGCCGCGGCGACGCCGGGAACGTCACGGCCACCCGGCTGGACCCCGCGGAGTACTACGCCAGCCTGCGAGAGGCGCTCGACATCGTCGACGCGCACACCGAGCCGGGGCCGCTGCGCGACCGGCTGCACCGGCGATGGCTGCGCAACGAGATGCTCAACCGGGTACGCGGCCGGCGGATGCTCGACGCCCCCGAGGAGTGGCTCGCGCAGGTCGTCCGGGAGATCCAGGGGGTGATCCGGGAGCGCTTCGCGCCCGGGGTCGCCGCCGGCCTGCCCCCGCTGCAACGGGTGCTGGCGCACCTCGCCGAGCAGGGCCGGGTCGCGGACCTGCGCCGGCTGGCCGAGTGGGAGACGGGCGTCCGCGCCGCCGGCACCGTCGACCGCCACGAGGTGGCCGGTACGGCGCTGACGGTCACCGTCTCCGCCCGGCTGGAATCCGCCGGCCGCCCCGTCACCTTCGCCGCGGACGGCGACCGGGACCTGCTGGTGCTGCCCGTCGACGACCTCGACCCGGTGCTGCGGGACATGACGGCCGCGCTGGGCCGGAGCAGGCTGGACGTCGTCGCCCGGCGCCGGGAGACGAGCGAGGAGGTCCTCCTGCCGGTCACCTCCGACACCCGCTGGGTGCCCGGCCCCGCCGGCGAGCGGCACCTCGTGCACCATGCCGTCGCCACGGTCGACGGCGCCGCCCTCGACGCGGGCACCTGGTCGCTGAAGGCCCGGGTCACCTGCGCCGGGTGGACCGAGGACACCCGGCTGCCGCTGGTGCTGCGCCCGGCCGGCGACGGCGCCGCCCCGGCCGTGGAGGACGAGCGGGCGCTCTGGACCCGGTTGCGCCGGGCCGTCCGGCGCCGGATCGGACGGCGTTGACCCGGAACGCCGGCGGTGACCCGCCCACCACCGAGAGCCGCCTTCCGGCCCGCCGGGCGCGGCGCGGCGTGGAGTGGCGCTCTCGACCGATCGCCGACAGGCTGAGAAACTGTGTGCCGGTCAGCGGGTTGGGGGATGGATGAGCAACGGCTGGGTGGTGCCCGACGAGGTGCTCCGGGACGCGCCGGCGTACACGCCGCGCCCCGGCGAGCTCGCCGACCTGGAGCTGCTGCTGACCGGGGCGTACGCCCCGCTGACCGGCTTCATGACCCGCGCCGACCTGGTCTCGGTGAGCCGCCGGGGCCGGCTCGCCGACGGCGCCCCGTGGCCGGTGCCGGTGACGCTCCAGGTGCCGGCGGCGCTCGCCCAGGGCCTGGACCCGCGCGACGAGGCGCGCCGCACCCTGGTGCTGACCGACGGCGAGGGCGCGCCGGTCGCGGCGCTGGAGGTCGCCGACGCCTGGCAGGTCCGCGACGGGGTGGCGGGCGTCGGGGGCACGGTGCGCCGGCTCGGCGACGGCGGTCACGGCCCGTTCCAGCGGCTGCGCCGCACCCCCGAGGAGGTACGCGCGCTGCTGCCGCCCGGCCGGGTGCTCGGGGTGGTCGCCGACCGCCCGCTGCACCGGCCGCAGCTCGCCCAGATCGCCCACGCCGCCCGCACTCTCGGCGCCCACCTGCTGGTGATGATCCCCGTCGGCGAGGACGGCGTCGGTGGGCTGCCCCCGGAGGCGCTGGTGCGCGGCATCTTCGCCGCCCGGGACCGGATGCCGCCGGCCACGCTGGTCGCCGTGCCGCTCAGCCGGCGCCGCGACGAGATCAGCGACGCCCTGCTGCGGGCCCGGGTGTCGGCGGCGTACGGGGTGACGCACCTGCTCTCCACCGGTGAGATGCTCTCCGGCGCGGGCCTGCGGGTGCTGGTGCCGCGCGAGCTGGCCTACGACAACCGCGACGGGCAGTGGCGCTGGCGGGAGGACATCCCGCCGCGCAACCGGCGCCTGGCCCTGACGCAGGCGGAGATCGACGATCTGCTGGACCGGGGCTTCCCGCTGCCCGAGTGGCACACCCCTCCGGCGGTGGCGAGGGAGCTGGCCCGGGCCCGTCCGCCCCGACGGCACCGGGGCCTGGTGGTCTTCCTGACGGGGCTCTCCGGCTCCGGCAAGTCGACGATCGCGCGCGGCCTCGCCGACGCGCTGCGCGAGCAGGGCGACCGGACGATCACGCTGCTCGACGGCGACGTGGTGCGCCGGGAGCTCTCCGCCGGCCTGGGCTTCGGCAAGGCCGACCGCGACCTCAACGTGCGGCGGATCGGCTGGGTGGCCGCCGAGATCGCCCGGCACCGCGGCGTCGGCATCTGCTGCCCGATCGCCCCGTACGCCCAGGCGCGCGCGACCGCCCGGGAGATGGCCCTGGCCGCCGGGGCCGGTTTCCTGCTGGTGCACGTCGCGACCCCGCTGGAGGTCTGCGAGCAGCGCGACCGCAAGGGCCTGTACGCCCGGGCCCGGGCGGGCCTGCTCACCGGGATGACCGGCATCGACGACCCCTACGAGGAGCCGACCGACGCGGACCTGGTCGTCGACACCAGCGACCTGACGGTCGACGAGGCGGTCCAGGCCGTCCTGCACCATCTGACCGAGACGGGCTGGGTGGAACCCCGGCTCCAGTCCATCTGATCCGGCCCCCGTTCCCTTCCGTGGGTCGCCCCTCCGCGCTAATGTTCGTCTTTGTTCGAACACGTTTGACCGCGTGAGGGCGCGCGGGGAGCGCGGAGGTGCGACGGATGCTGGCTCAGCAGCGCCAGGCGGCCATCCTGGACCGGGTACGCGCCACGGGTGGGGTGCGGGTCACCGACCTGGCCGCCGAGTTCGGCGTCTCCGACATGACCATCCGGCGCGACCTGGAGGCACTGCACGAGCGTGGCCTGCTGGCCAAGGTGCACGGCGGCGCCACGGTCGCCAGCCCCGGCTCGACCGACGAGCCGGGGTTCCGGGCCAAGTCGGTGCGGCAGTTGGCGGAGAAGGCGGCCATCGCGGGGCGGGCCGCGGAACTGGTCCGGCCGGGCGCGGCGATCGCCCTGTCCGCCGGCACCACCACCGCCGAGCTGGCCCGCCGGCTGGTCGACGTGCCGGGCCTGACCGTGGTCACCAACTCGCTGCCGGTGGCCGAGATCCTGCACGTCGGGGGCCGCCCGGACCAGACCGTGGTGCTCACCGGCGGGGTGCGTACGCCGTCCGACGCCCTGGTCGGGCCGCTGGCCGTCGGCGCGATCCGGTCGCTGCACCTGGACCTGCTCTTCCTCGGCGTGCACGGGATCAGCGAGCGGGCCGGGTTCACCACGCCCAACCTGATGGAGGCGGAGACCAACCGGGCGCTGGTGGCCGCCGCCGACCGGCTGGTGGTGCTCGCCGACCACACCAAGTGGGGCACGGTCGGCATCTCCGCCATCGTCGAGCTCTCCGCCGCCCACGTGCTGGTCACCGACGACCGGATGCCTCCCGAGGCGCGGCGGTCGCTCGACGAGCGGGTGGGCGAACTGGTGGTCGTGCCGGCGGCGGACGGGGCGCGGGCGGCCACGCCGGCGGCGACGGGGGCCACGCGATGAAGCGCACCGCGATCGAGCTGGCCGACGGCCGCGAACTGATCTACTTCGACGAGCGGGACGACGCCGTCCGCGACCAGCCGGACCGACGCGAGCTGCCCCCGCCGCCGCCCGCGTCGCAGCTGCGCCACGACCCGCTGACCAACGAGTGGGTGGCGGTCGCCGTGCACCGGCAGACCCGCACCTTCCTCCCGCCGGCCGACCAGTGCCCGCTCTGCCCCACCACCGCCGACCGGCTCAGCGAGATCCCCGCCCCCGACTACGACGTCGCCGTCTTCGAGAACCGGTTCCCCTCGATGAGCGGCCGGGTGGCCGACGAGCCGGCCGAGATCACGGCGTTCACCCCGGTCCGGCCCGGCCGGGGCCGTTGCGAGGTGGTCTGCTTCACCGACGACCACAACGCCTCCTTCGCCGGCCTGCCGCCGCGCCGGGTGCGTACCGTGCTGGACGCGCTCGCCGACCGGACCGCCGCGCTGAGCGAGCTGCCCGGCGTGGAGCAGGTCTTCCCGTTCGAGAACCGGGGCGTGGAGATCGGGGTGACGCTGCACCACCCGCACGGCCAGATCTACGCGTACCCCTTCGTGACGCCGCGCACCCGGGCGATGCTGGCCGCCGCCCGCCGGCACGCCGACCGCACCGGCGGACGCAACCTCTACGCCGACGTGCTCGCCGCCGAACGGGCCGCGGGCGACCGGGTGGTCGCCGCCAACGCACACTGGACGGCGTACGTCCCGGCGGCCGCGCGCTGGCCGTTCGAGGTGCACGTGGCCCCGCACCGGCCGGTGCCGGACATCCCGGCGCTCGACGACGCCGAGCGGGACGCCTTCGGCCCGCTCTACCTGGACGTGCTGCGCCGCTTCGACGGGCTGTTCGACCTGCCGATGCCCTACATCGCCGCCTGGCACCAGGCCCCGGTACGCGCCGACCGCGAGCTGGGCCACCTGCACCTGCAGCTGTTCAGCATCCGGCGGGCCCGGGACAAGCTGAAGTACCTGGCCGGCTCGGAGTCCGGCATGGGCGTCTTCATCAACGACATCGCCCCGGAACGCGCCGCCGAACTCCTGCGCGCCGGGTGAGGCAAAGGCGCCTCGGTTGACGCCCACGCTGGAGGGAGGGGCCCTTCACCACCTCCGGCGGGCACCATCAGGGCGGCACTCGGAGGCCGGCCGGCGGAGGTGGCAGACAGGGCGCGGGGGGCCCGGGACAGGGCCCCCCGCAGGGAAGGGACGGCTGGCTGTGCGCGACAGCCGGGAAGGCTGGCTGATCGGCACGCTTGCCGCGAGGCGACCGCGGTCAACCTTCCTGGACGCGACTGGCATCTCGTCCACCCTGGTCAACGAGGCGCGCCGAAGTAGGTGACGCCGGCGGCGTGTCACCCCCCGACACGCCGTCGGCCCCGAATGCCCAGGGCCCTGGATGTCGCTGGCCACGACGTCGTTCGCAGCGGAACTCGGCGGCGAGCGGGGGCTCGGTGTGGCCCGGACAGGCCGTCACCACCGTCGTCGTACGGTTGCCTTCCGGCCGGTCACCAGGCTCGCCGCCGGAACGTCGTCGGCCACGACCGCGCCGGCGGCGACCACGGCGTCACGGCCGATGCTGACGCCGGGAAGGATCGTGGCACCGGCGCCGATCCACACGTTCTCCGCCACATCGATGGGCCCGCCGCTCAGCCACCCCCGTCGCTCCTCAGGGTCGACCGGATGACCGACGGTGATGAACGTGGCCCTTGGTCCGACCATCACGCGCTCGCCGAGCCGGATGCCGGCGTAGTCCAGGAACGTGCAGTTCTGGTTGATGAACACGCGCTCCGCGAGGTCCAGGTGGAGGCCGTGGTCCGTGTAGAAGGGCGGATAGATCGTGACTCTCCTCGGCAGCGGCCTGCCGAGGATCTGTTCGAACAGTGCCGCCCTGCCCGCTTCGTCGTCGAAGGGCAGGACGTTCAGGCGGGAGGTGAGTTCGGTGACCCGCAGGACCCTCTCGGCCATGGCCTGGAACTCGGCGCCGTGGATGCGCATGAGAGGGTCGCTGGACATACCAGGGTCCTTTCTGATGTACCGGTGACCGGACGGGACTCACCGGGCGCCGGTGGCGGCGGCTGCTGCCAGCAGCCGATCGGGTCACCTCTGTCGGGGCCGGGACCGACGAGCATCTGCGCGGGGGTCGTCGACCCGGAGGGTCACCACGTCGAGGTTGATCTCGGGATGCGACCGCCAGTAGTCGTGCAGAACGACGGCCTGCGCGCTCCGCAGGCCGAGTACGTCGATCCGAAGGGCCCGGAAGCCCGGCCTGACCGCGGTGATGGCGCGCTCGACACCCGCGACGACGCTCCGCGCGTGGGGGAGAAACGCCCGACCGTCGAGCGTCGGCTCGACCCCTCGGGCGGTACGTGTCAACAGCCGGACTTCCAGCTCGCGCTCCAGGGCGGCGATCCGCTTGGAGACTGCCTGCTGCGTCACGCCCAGTTCCTCGGCCGCACGCTGCAACTGTCCGAGCTCGGCCGCCCGGACGAACGATCGCAACGCCTCGGTGTCCACCGGTCCACCCTAGGGGCGCACAACTGATCGTTGTGGCTCGCCGTGGGCCGGTTGTTCGACCAGGCTCCGGCGTGACTGGCCCACGACGAGAGGCGGGGGTCGGGGAGGCGGGGAAGCGACAGGCGGAGCGGGCGCGGGAGGAAGGACAGGAGCCCGCCGGCGGGTGCCGACGGGCTCCTGTGTGACACGGCGGCAGCACCAAACGGTGCCGCCAAGGGGGCGCCTGGCGGATCAGGCGGAGAGCTTGCGCGCCAGGTTCTCGTCCAGGGCGTTCATGAACTCGTCGGTGGTCAGCCACGGGGCGTCCCGCGAGATGAGCAGCGCGAGGTCCTTGGTCATCTGGCCGCCCTCGACGGTGTCGATGATGACCTGCTCCAGGGTGTTGGCGAACTCGGTGACCGCCGGGGTGCCGTCCAGCTTGCCCCGGTGGGCCAGGCCCCGGGTCCAGGCGTAGATGGAGGCGATCGGGTTGGTCGAGGTCTTCTCGCCCTTCTGGTACTGCCGGTAGTGCCGGGTGACGGTGCCGTGCGCGGCCTCGGCCTCGACCGTACGGCCATCCGGGGTCATCAGCACCGACGTCATCAGGCCCAGCGAGCCGAAGCCCTGCGCGACGGTGTCGGACTGCACGTCACCGTCGTAGTTCTTGCAGGCCCAGACGAAGCCGCCCTCCCACTTCAGCGCGGCGGCGACCATGTCGTCGATCAGCCGGTGCTCGTAGCTGATGCCGGCGGCCTCGAACTCGGCCTTGAACTCGTTCTCGAACACCTCGGCGAAGATGTCCTTGAACCGGCCGTCGTACGCCTTGAGGATGGTGTTCTTCGTCGACAGGTAGACCGGGTAACCGCGGTCCAGGCCGTAGCGCATCGAGGCGCGGGCGAAGTCCCGGATCGACTCGTCGAAGTTGTACATGCCCATGGCGACGCCGCCGCCGGGGAAGTTGGCGACCTCCATCTCCACCGGCGCGGAGCCGTCGGTCGGGGTGTAGGTGATGGTCACCGTGCCCGGGCCGGGGACGACGAAGTCGGTGGCCTTGTACTGGTCGCCGTGGGCGTGCCGGCCGATGATGATCGGCTTGGTCCAGCCGGGGACCAGCCGCGGCACGTTGGACATGATGATCGGCTCGCGGAAGACGACGCCGCCGAGGATGTTGCGGATGGTGCCGTTCGGCGACCGCCACATCTTCTTCAGGCCGAACTCCTCGACCCGGGCCTCGTCGGGGGTGATGGTCGCGCACTTGACGCCGACGCCGTGCTGCTTGATGGCGTTGGCGGCGTCCACGGTGACCTGGTCGTCGGTCTCGTCGCGGTACTGAATCGACAGGTCGTAGTAGTGCAGGTCGACGTCGAGGTAGGGCAGGATCAGCTGCTCCCGGATCTGCTTCCAGATGATCCGGGTCATCTCGTCGCCGTCGAGCTCCACGACCGGGTTGTTTACCTTGATCTTCGCCATCGGCCGGCGCTCCTCTCGGGGGACTCGTGCTCAAGCAGTACGAGCGTACTGGAAACCGGCCGGCAGTCCCCAGCCGGCCTCGGTCGGCCGCAAACGGGTAGCACGGCACGGGACCGCGCTGGCACCATCGCCCGATGCCACCGCGCCGCACCCTCGGGTCTATCACGGTCACCGCGCTCACCGACGGCGAGGGGCCGTTCTTCCAGCCCCGCGCCGAGGCGTTCCCGGACGCCACGCCGGAACACTGGCGCGCGGCCGACCGGCGGGACCCGGCCACGGTGACCGCCGACGGGCGGTGGTGGCTGCCGTTCCGCAGCTTCGCGATCCGCGCCGGGGACGGCCCGGTGACCCTGGTCGACGCCGGGATCGGCCCGGCCGACGCCCCCGCGTCGAGTTGGGCGCCGGTGCCCGGGCGGCTGCCGGCCGAGCTCGCCGCCGCCGGCATCGACCCGTCCGACGTGCGCACGGTGGTGCTCACCCACCTGCACACCGACCACGTCGGCTGGGCGGTCACGGGCACGCCGGGCACGCCGTACTTGCCGAACGCCGACTACGTGCTCCAACGGGCCGAGCTGGCCGCCGTGGAGAGCATCAACCCGGGGCTGCCGGCCGGGCTGGTCGCGCCGTTGCGCGCCGCCGGCCAGCTCCGGGTGGTCGACGGCGAGGTGCGGCTCGATCCGACGGTACGACTGCTGCCGACGCCGGGGCACACGCCCGGGCACCAGTCGGTGCTGCTGGAGGTCGGCGACGAGCGGCTGCTGGTCACCGGCGACCTGCTGGTGCACGCCGTGCAACTGGTCGCCCCGGAGCTGGCGTACGCCCACGAGGAGGACGCCGCGGCGGCCCGCGCGTCGCGGATGGCGCTGCTGCGCGACCTGGCCGCGCGCGGCCCCGCGGTGCTCGCCACCCCGCACCTCGGCGAGGCGTTCGTGGCGTTGTAGGGGCGCGACGACGAGGGGGGTCCCCCGGGGGCCCGCGGGGCCCCCCCGCCGGTGTCGGTTCTCATGTTTGGGTGGTGGGCCTGCTTGGCGCGGACGGCCTCGGCGGCCTCCTTCAGGCTGGCCAGCTCGTCGGCGTCCAGGTCGGTCTCGACGACCCGCTTGACGCCCTCGGCCCCGATCTCCGCCTCGACGCCCAGGTAGACGCCGGAGATGCCGTACTCGCCGTCGACCCAGGCGCAGACCGGCATGACCTCGCCGGAGTCCTCCGCGACGGCCTTGGCCATCCGGGCGGCGGCGGCGGACGGGGCGTAGTACGCCGAGCCGGTCTTGAGCAGCGCGACCACCTCGGCGCCGCCGTTGCGGGTCTTGACGACCAGCTCCTCGATCTGCTCGGCCGGCATCGCGTCGCGCAGCGGCTTGCCGTTCACCGTGCTCTTCGACGGCACCGGCACCATCGTGTCGCCGTGCGAGCCGAGGGTCAGGGTCTTCACCGACTTCACCGGTACGCTCAGCGCCTCGGCGACGAAGTTGGTGAACCGGGCGGTGTCCAGCATGCCGGCCTGGCCGAGCACCCGGTTCTTCGGGAACTGGGTGGCGAGCTGGGCCAGCGCGGTCATCTCGTCCAGCGGGTTGGACACGACGATGACGACGGCGTTCGGGGCGTACTTGGCGACGTTCTCGGAGACCTGGCGGACGATCTTCGCGTTCGTCTCCAGCAGGTCCATCCGGCTCATGCCCGGCTTGCGCGGCAGGCCGGCGGTGATCACCACGACGTCCGAGCCCTCGATCGCCTCGTAGCCCTCGCCGTTCGGGCCCGTGGTCACGCCGACGACCTTGGTCTCGAAGCCCTCGACCGCGCGCGACTGGTTGAGGTCCAGGGCGAGACCCGCGGGCTTGCCCTCCACGATGTCGGTGATCACGACGGTGTCGAAGACGTCGTACTCGGCCAGGCGCTGCGCGGTGGTGGAGCCGTAGAAGCCGGCCCCGACGACAGTGACCTTCTTACCCATGGTCGTCCCACTCCCTGCTACCAGTCGGTTTTCCGGACCGTATCAGTCATCCTGGCACCGATCCGGTCAGGGGCGGACGGTTATGACCGCGATGGGCGATGCAAGCGGGGCCACGGCACACACCGAGGTGTCCGGAAGGACCTTCCTCCACCCGGGACGTCGGGAGGGTGCCCTGCCCGCGCCTCAGTCGCGTTCGGCGCGCTCGACGACGTTGGTCAGCAGCATCGCGCGGGTCATCGGGCCGACGCCGCCCGGCATCGGCACCAGCTTGCCGGCCACCTCGGCCGTCTCCGGGGCGACGTCGCCGGTGTAGCGGCCCTTGCCGTCCGGGCCGATCACCCGGGTGATGCCCACGTCGACCACCACCGCGCCCGGCGTGACCATGTCGGCGGTGAGCAGGCCCGGCACCCCGGCGGCCACGATGACGATGTCGGCGGCGCGGGTGTGCGCGGCGAGGTCGAGGGTGCCGGTGTGGCACAGCGTCACGGTGGCGTTCTCGCTGCGCCGGGTCAGCAGCAGGCCGAGCGGGCGGCCGACCGTGTTGCCCCGGCCGACCACGGCGACCTTCGCCCCGCGCAGCGCCACGTCGTGCCGGCGGAGCAGCTCGACGATGCCGCGCGGGGTGCAGGGCAGCGGGCCCTCGTAGCCGAGGACGAGCCGGCCGAGGTTGACCGGGTGCAGGCCGTCGGCGTCCTTGTCGGGGTCGATCAGCTCCAGCACCCGCTGGGTGTCGAGGTGACCCGGCAGCGGCAGCTGGACGATGTAGCCGTGGCAGGCCGGGTCGGCGTTGAGCTCGGCGAGCACCGCGTCGACCTGCTCCTGGGTGGCGTCGGCCGGCAGCTCCCGGCGGATCGAGGCGATGCCCACCTCGGCGCAGTCGCGGTGCTTGCCGTTGACGTACGCCTGGGACCCGGGGTCGGCGCCGACCAGGACGGTGCCCAGCCCGGGGGTGATGCCGCGTTCCGCCAGTGCCTTGACCCGCGTCCGCAGCTCGTCCTTGATCTCGGCCGCGGTCGCCTTGCCGTCCAGAAGCGTCGCCGTCACGCCCAGATCGTCTCACGGTCGACGCCCGGTGATCCGACGACCTGCGTCAGCCAGCCGTCCCATCACGAAGAGTGACGTGCATTTCATCACTGTGAGTTAACACGTATGGGTTCGGTCACAGCCGGATCCGGACGACGCGCCCGCAGCGGGGACGGTGCCGGACGGCAGGGACGGGGCGGCGCGGGAGGGTCGAGAGGCGGCGGCGACGGCCACGCCCCCTCACGACGACCCGCAGGTGAGGCGGCATTTGTCGACCCGACGGCTATAGCAGGAGAGCTTGGTCGCCGCAAGCCCCCCGGACCGGCCCCGTTATCGCTTCGCAACGCGCTCGTTGCCGAACGCCAACCCGCGACCTACCGTTGCCCAACGTTGCGCAGCGTAAACCCAGCGCCGGGCCTGACTGCGCAGCGTGAGGAGACGAGGAGGCTACATGCGCGTGCGCAGGCTCGCTACCTGGACCGCCCTCCCGCTCGCGGTGACCCTGGGCCTGGTGGCCTGCGGCTCGGGCGGCGACGGCGGATCCGGCGAGAGCAACCCCGACGCGGCCGTGCGAATCGAGATCGCCGAGCCGCAGCACCTGGTGCCGACCAACACCAACGAGACGAGCGGCTCCCAGGTGCTCAGCGCCCTGTTCAGCCCGCTGGTCGACTACGACGAGGCCAACAAGCCGTACGAGGTGGCGGCCGAGTCGGTGACGTCCGAGGACAACACGACCTGGACGGTCAAGCTCAAGGACGGCTACACCTTCCACAACGGCGAGAAGGTCACCGCCGACAACTACCTCGACGCCTGGAACTACGGCGCCTACGCGCCGAACGGGCAGAACTCGAGCTACTTCTTCGAGAAGATCGCCGGCTACGAGGACCTGCAGGGCGAGACGCCGAAGGCCAAGACGCTGACCGGCCTGAAGAAGGTCGACGACCTGACCTTCACCGTCACGCTCTCCGAGCCGTACAGCGAGTTCAAGACCATGCTCGGCTACACCGCCTTCTACCCGATGCCGAAGGCCGCGTTCTCCGCGCCCGGCGTGCTGGCCGAGGGGTACGAGCAGGCGCCGGTGGGCCAGGGCCCGTTCAAGATGAAGGGGACCTGGCAGCACGACGCCAAGGTCGAGGTCGAGAAGTACGACGCCTTCCCCGGCGAGAAGCCGAAGGTGGCCGGCGTCGAGTTCCGGATCTACCAGCAGCCGACCGCCGCGTACGCGGACGTGCTGTCGGACAACCTGGACGTCATCAAGACCATCCCGACCGAGAACCTGTCGACGGCCGGCACCGACCTCGGTGACCGGTTCAAGCAGAGCCCGGCCTCGTCGCTCCAGGTGCTGGCGTTCCCGACGTTCCAGAAGGAATTCAGCAACCCGGACGTGCGCAAGGCCATCTCGATGGCGATCGACCGGGACGAGATCACCAAGTCGATCTTCAAGGACTCGCAGCAGCCCGCCCGCTCGTTCGTCTCGCCGGTCGTCGCGGGCTACCGCGACAACACCATCGGCGAGGCCGGCGAGTTCGACCCGGCCAAGGCCAAGGCGCTGTACCAGGCCGCGGGCGGCCCGGCGAAGATCGAGCTGTCCTACAACGGCGACGGCGGCCACAAGGACTGGATCGACGCGACCTGCAACCAGCTCAAGGCCAACCTGGGCGTGGACTGCGTGGGCAACGCCGAGCCGAAGTTCGCGGACCTGCTGACCAAGCTCAAGGCCAAGCAGCCGGTCGGCCTGTTCCGGATGGGCTGGGTCATGGACTACCCGTCCATGGAGAACTACCTGGGCCCGCTGTACAGCAGCAACGGCTCGTCGAACTACTACGGCTACAGCAACCCGGCGTTCGACAAGCTGCTCGCCGAGGGCGCCAGCGCCGCGAACGAGGACGAGGCGGTCAAGAAGTACCAGGCGGCGGAGGACCTGCTGGCCAAGGACCTGCCGGTCATCCCGCTGCGGTACGGCCAGAACAACTTCGGCCACTCGACCAAGGTCAAGAACGTGGAGATGGACCTCTTCGACCGGATCGACCTGCTGAAGATCGAGGCCGTCAAGTAACAGCGCGGCACGACGGGTCGGGTCACCGGCGGACGGCGGCCCGACCCGCCATCCTCTTCACCCTTTTTCAGAGAGACTGCCAAGTATGTTCCGCTTCATCCTGAGGCGTCTGCTCCAGATGGTCCTCGCGTTCTTCGGAACCACGCTGATCGTCTACGCGCTGATGTTCGCCGGCCAGGGCGACCCCATCCAGGCGCTGGCCGGGGAGCGCCCGGTCACGGCCGCGCAGCGGGCATACCTGACGGAGAAGTTCCACCTCGACCAGACCGGGGTCGGCGGCTTCTTCTACCGCTACTTCGACTACATCAAGAACCTCCTGCAGGGCGACCTCGGGCAGTCGTTGACCGGGCGCTCGATCGGCGACATCCTCGCCGCCGCCTGGCCCGTCACGGTCAAGCTGGCGCTGATCGCCATGGCCGTCACCATCGTCTTCGGGGTCACCGCGGGCGTCCTTGCCGGCATCCGGCGGGCCAGCATCTTCGACAACTCGACGCTGCTGCTGACCCTGCTGGTGCTCGGCATCCCCACGATCGTGCTCGCCCCCCTCGCCCAGTACCTCCTCGGCGTCAAGTGGCAGCTCTTCCCGCCCACCGCCGGCGCCGACCCCGACCTGTACGCGCTGCTGCTGCCCGGCATCGTGCTCGGCTCCCTCTCGCTGGCCACCGCGCTGCGGCTGACCCGGACCTCGGTGGCGGAGAACCTGCGCGCCGACTACGTCCGGACCGCCCGCTCCAAGGGACTGGCCAAGCGGCGCATCGTCAGCGTCCACGTGCTGCGCAACTCGCTCATCCCGGTGGTCACCTTCCTCGGCGTCGAGCTGGGCAACCTGATGAGCGGCGCGATCATCACCGAGGGCGTGTTCAACATCCCCGGTGTCGGCTTCAACCTCTTCCGCGGCATCCGCACCGAGGACGGTCCACTGGTGGTGGGCATCGTCAGCGTGCTCGTCGTGGTCTACCTCGTCTCCAACCTGGTGGTGGACGTCCTGTACGCCGTACTCGACCCGAGGATCCGCTATGAGTGACTTCGAGACTGTCGCCGCTTCGGAGAACCAGGCCGCGCGGCGGGGGCCGTCGGGCGAGCCGGGCGCGCCGGGTCAGGCGGGCGTACCGCAGAAGCCGCGCAGCCTGGCCGGCGACGCCTGGCGCGACCTGCGCCGCAACCCGATCTTCTGGGTCAGCCTCGCCCTGGTGGTGCTGGTCGCCGCCATGGCCGCCGTCCCCGGCCTGTTCACCACGAACGACCCCCGCGACTGCGTGTTGGCCCGCCAGCACGCCGGCCCGTCCGGCGGGGCGATCTTCGGGTACGACTTCCAGGGCTGCGACACGTACTCCCGGGCGGTGTACGGCGCCCGCGCGTCGCTGCTGGTCGGTGCCCTCTCCGCGCTGCTCACCGGCCTGATCGCGCTCGTCGTCGGGATGGTCGCCGGCTACTTCGGCCGCTGGGTCGACGCGGTGCTCTCCCGGGTGATCGACATCGTGCTCGGCATCCCGCTGCTGCTCGCCGCGATCGTGCTGCTGAAGCGGGTGAACAGCGACAGCTCCGCGGTCCGGATCGGCGCGGTGATCTTCGTGCTGGCGATCCTCGGCTGGACCACCGCCGCCCGCGTCGTCCGCTCCTCGGTGATCACCGCGAAGGAGCAGGACTACGTGGCGGCGGCCCGGATGCTCGGCGCCGGCGACGGCCGGATCATGCTGCGGCACATCCTGCCGAACGCGCTCGCCCCGGCGATCGTGGTGCTGACCATCGCGCTCGGCTCGTTCATCGCCGCCGAGGCGACGCTCTCCTTCCTCGGCATCGGCCTGAAGGCGCCGACGATCTCGTGGGGCATCGACATCGACGCCGGCCGGGTGCACATGCGCGAGTCGGCCACCCCGCTGGTCGTCCCCTCGACGTTCCTCGCGCTGACCGTGCTGGCGTTCATCATGCTCGGCGACGCGATCCGCGACGCGTTCGACCCGAAGCTGCGGTGACGGATGCGAACGAGCGCAGCGAGCCCCGCAGTCGCGGGCGAAAGGCAGGCACCCGTGCGAGCGCGAGGAGTGAGCGCAGCGAGCCCCGCAGTCGCGGGCGAAAGGCAGGAACCGTGAACCAGTCCGCCGTCCGGCCGACGCCGGCCTCCCCGACGCCCGAGGGCGGGCACCTGTTGGACGTACGGGACCTGCACGTCGAGTTCCGCACCGGCGAGGGCGTGGCCAAGGTGATCAACGGGGTCTCGTACCACCTCGACCCCGGCGAGACGCTCGCCGTGCTCGGCGAGTCCGGCTCCGGCAAGTCGGTCACCGCGCAGGCGATCATGGGCATCCTCGACACTCCCCCGGCGCTGATCCGCTCCGGTCAGATCCTCTACCAGGGTCGGGACCTGCTGAAGCTGTCGGAGGAGCAGCGCCGGCAGGTGCGGGGCAAGGAGATCGCGATGATCTTCCAGGACGCCCTCTCCGCGCTGAACCCCGTCTTCCCGGTGGGCTGGCAGATCGGCGAGACGCTGCGCCAGCGCGAGGGCATGTCCAAGGCGGACGCCCGCCGGCGCGCCGTCGAGCTGATGGACCTGGTGAAGATCCCGGCTGCCGCCAACCGGCTCGGGGACTACCCGCACCAGTTCTCCGGCGGCATGCGCCAGCGCGTCATGATCGCGATGGCGCTGGCCATGAACCCGAAGGTGCTGATCGCCGACGAGCCGACCACGGCGCTGGACGTCACCGTGCAGGCCCAGATCATGGACCTGCTGGCCGACCTGCGCCGCGATCTCGACATGGCGATGATCCTGATCACCCACGACCTCGGCGTGGTCGCCGGCGTCGCGGACCGGATCGCCGTCATGTACGCCGGCCGGATCGTCGAGCACGCCGACGTCCGCTCGCTGTACCGGGCGCCGGCCCACCCGTACACGAAGGGGCTGCTGGAGTCGATTCCGCGGATGGACGTGCGGGGTCAGCAGCTCTCCACCATCAAGGGGCTGCCGCCCAACCTGATGCGGATCCCGTCCGGCTGCCCCTTCCACCCCCGGTGCCCGTACGTGCAGCAGGTCTGCGTGGACGTGGTGCCGCACGACCTGGTCCTCGGCGACGGCCGGACCAGCGCGTGCCACTTCGCGCAGGAGGTCCGTGATGACAGCGCCCGCTAGCCCGACCAAGGTCCGGGGCGAGACGATCCTCGGCGTCGACAACCTCGTCAAGCACTTCCCGATCCGTCAGGGCGTGCTGTTCCAGAAGCAGGTCGGCGCGGTCAAGGCCGTCGACGGGGTCAGCTTCGAGCTGCGCCGCGGCGAGACCCTCGGGGTGGTCGGCGAGTCCGGCTGCGGCAAGTCCACCCTGGCCCGGCTGCTGATGCGGCTGGAGACGCCGACCGCGGGCCGGGCCACCCTGGAGGGCCGGGACCTGTTCAGGGCCTCCGGCGCCGAGCTGCGCCGGCTGCGGCGCAACATGCAGATGGTCATGCAGGACCCGTACACCTCGCTGAATCCACGGATGACGGTCGGCGACATCATCGGCGAGCCGTTCGAGATCCACCCGGACGCGGCGCCGAAGGGCAGCCGGCGGCAGCGGGTGCAGGAACTGCTCGACGTGGTCGGCCTCAACCCGGAGCACGTCAACCGGTACCCGCACCAGTTCTCCGGCGGTCAGCGGCAGCGCATCGGCATCGCCCGGGCGCTCGCCCTGCGGCCCGAGATCATCGTCTGCGACGAGCCCGTCTCCGCGCTCGACGTGTCGATCCAGGCGCAGGTGATCAACCTGCTGGAGCAGCTGCAGGACGAGTTCGGCCTGTCGTACATCTTCATCGCCCACGACCTGTCGGTGGTCCGGCACATCTCCGACCGGGTCGCGGTGATGTACCTCGGGAAGATCGTGGAGATCGGCACCGAGGACGAGATCTACGAGCGGGCCACCCACCCGTACACCCAGGCGCTGCTGTCGGCGGTGCCGGTGCCGGACCCGGACGCCCGCGACCAGCGCACCATGATCCGGCTCACCGGGGACGTGCCGAGCCCGGCCGACCCGCCGAGCGGCTGCCACTTCCGCACCCGCTGCTGGAAGGCCCAGGAGGTCTGCGCCCGCGAGGAGCCGCACACGGTGCTCCGCGCCGCGGACCCGCACCCCTCGGCGTGCCACTTCGCCGAACTCCGCCCCACCCCCTGACCCACCTCGCCCGCACCCGCACCCGCACCCGCACCCGCACCCGCGATCTTGCACTTTGTGCCCGCGAATCGCGTGCTTCGTCCCGTATGCCGGGGCACAAAGTGCAAGATCGCCGGGGAGCGAGAGGCGAGAGAGGTAGGGCGCTGGGGGTGGTCAGTGGAAGAAGTGGCGGGTGGCGGTGAAGTACATGGTGACGCCGGCCTGCTTGGCGGCGGCGATCACCTCCTCGTCGCGGATCGAGCCGCCCGGCTGGACGATCGCGCGGACGCCCGCGTCGATGAGGATCTTCGGACCGTCGGCGAACGGGAAGAACGCGTCGGAGGCGCAGACCGCGCCGCGGGCGCGTTCCGCCCCGGCCCGGCTGACCGCGAGCTGCGCCGAGTCGACCCGGTTGACCTGGCCCATCCCGACGCCGACGGTCGCCCCGTCCTTCGCCAGCAGGATCGCGTTGCTCTTCACCGCGCGCACCGCCCGCCAGGCGAAGGCCAGGTCACGCAGGGTCGCCTCGTCGGCCGCCTCGCCCGCGGCCAGCCGCCAGTTGGCCGGGTCGTCGCCGTCGGCGTCGATCCGGTCCGCCATCTGCACCAGCACACCCCCGGTGACCTGCCGCCACTCGGCCGGCAGCGGGTCGAAGGCCGGCGCGCGCAGCAGCCGGATGTTCTTCTTGCCCTGGAGCACCTCCACGGCGCCCTCGTCGAAACCGGGCGCCACCAGCACCTCGGTGAAGATCTCCGAGACCTGCCGGGCCAGCTCGACCGAGACCGGCCGGTTGACCGCGATCACCCCGCCGTACGCGGACACCGGGTCGCAGGCGTGCGCCTTGCGGTGCGCGTCGGCCACGTCGGCGCCGACGGCGATGCCGCACGGGTTGGCGTGCTTGATGATCGCCACCGCCGGCTGGTCGGCGAAGTCGTTGGCCGCCCGCCACGCGGCGTCCGCGTCGACGTAGTTGTTGTAGGACATCTCCTTGCCGTGCAGCTGCTCCGCCTGGGCGAGCCCGGCGGGGCTGGACGGGTCGACGTAGAGGGCCGCCGCCTGGTGCGGGTTCTCGCCGTAGCGCAGCACCGCCGAGCGGCGCAGCGACAGCCCGGCGAAGCCCGGCCAGCCGTCCTGCTCGGGCGCCAGCACGGCGGCGCACCACTCGGCCACCGCCACGTCGTACTCGGCGATGACCGCGAACGCCTGGGCGGCCAGCACGCGGCGCTGGGCCAGGGTGAAGCCACCCGCGTCGAGCGCGGCGAGCAGGGCCGGGTACGCGGCCGGATCGGTCACCACGGCGACCGAGGCGTGGTTCTTGGCGGCCGCCCGGACCATCGCCGGCCCGCCGATGTCGATCTGCTCGACGCACTCCTCGACGCCCGCGCCGGAGGCGACCGTGGCCTGGAACGGGTAGAGGTTGGAGACCAGCAGGTCGATCCCCGCGATGCCGTGCTCGTCGAGCTGGGCGGCGTGCGAGTCCTTGCGCAGGTCGGCGAGGAGCCCGCCGTGCACCTTCGGGTGCAGCGTCTTGACCCGGCCGTCGAGGATCTCCGGGAAGCCGGTCACCGCCTCCACCGGGGTCACCGGCACTCCCGCTTCGGCGATGGTCGAGGCCGTGCTGCCGGTCGAGACGATCTCCACCCCGGCCGCGTGCAGCGCCCGGGCCAGCTCGACCAGGCCGGTCTTGTCGTAGACGCTGACCAGCGCCCGCCTGATCGGGCGGCGTTCGTCCTGAGTGGAACTCACGGAACCGTGACCTTTCTTCCGGTGATCGTCCAACCTTCGCGGACCAGGCGGCCCACCTGCTCGACGAGCTGGTGCCGCTCGGCGTCCTTGATGCGCTCGGTGAGCGTCTCCACGTCGTCGTCGTCGCGCACCGGCACGGCGACCTGCGCGACGATCGGGCCGGTGTCCATGCCGGCGTCGACGAAGAACAACGTCGCCCCGGTGACCTTCACGCCGTAGGCGAGGGCGTCGCGCGGACCGTGGATGCCGGGGAACGCCGGCAGCAGCGTGTTGTGCGTGTTCAGGTAGCGGTCGCCGAAGGCGGCCAGGAAGCGCGGGCCGACCAGCTTGAGGAAACCGGCGGAGATGACCAGGTCGGGCCGGTGCTCGGCGACGCGGGCGGTCAACGCGACGTCCCAGTCCTCGCGGGTGGGGTGGTCGGCGACCCGCTCGACGAACGTCGGCACACCCGCGGCGGCGGCCCGGTCCAGCCCGGCGATGCCGTCGCGGTCGGCCCCGACGGCGACCACCCGGGCTCCGTACGCCGGATCGGCACAGGCGTCGAGCAGGGCCTGGAGGTTGGAGCCGGAGCCGGAGACGAGGACGACGATGCGGGCGGCGGACGCGGGCTCGGTCACCTGACCAGCCTATCGGGCAGGCCGACGGTTCCATCCGCTGGGCAGCGCGACATTCACCGACGACGTGATTGGGCAGAACCGGGTACGCTGCCGGTCGCTCGGGACCGGCGCACGTCCGGCCCGCACCCGTCAGTGATCCGGCACCCCAGAGGTGCCGAGTGGAATGAGGAGTACGCCGAGATGCAGCCCGGATACCAGCCGCAGCAGCAACCGCCGGTCAACAACAACATGGCGATGTCGATCGTCGCCATCTTCCTCTTCTGGCCGCTGGCCATCCCGGCCATCATCAACGCCTCGAAGGTGAACACCCTGCTGCAGCAGGGCGACTACGCCGGGGCCCAGGCCGCGGCGGCCGAGTCGAAGAAGTGGTCCAAGTGGGCGCTGATCGTCGGCATCAGCTGGTACGTGATCGTTCTGGTGTGCTGCCTGCTCGGTGGCCTCGCCGGACTGGCTGGCGGCAGCAGCTCGGCCAGCACCTACTGACAGAACTGCGAGGAGTTCGCATGCAGCCCGGTTACCCCGGTCAGGATCCCTACGGTCAGCAGCCGCACCAGGACCCGACCGCGCCGCACCACGACCCGTACGCCCCGCCGCCGGCGGCGCCGTACGGTCAGCAGCCCATTTCCGGGCAGCCGAACGACCCGTACGCCGCACCGCAGAACCCCTACGGCCAGCCGCCGACCTCCGGCCAGCCCTACGGCCAGCCGCCGACCTCGGGCCAGCCGTACGGGCAGCCGCCGACCTCGGGCCAGCCCTACGGGCAGCCGCCGACCTCGGGCCAGCCCTACGGGCAGCCGCCGACCTCCGGCCAGCCGTACGGGCAGCCGTACCAGGATCCGTACGCCCAGCAGGCGTACCCGCCGCCGCCCATGTACCCGAACGCCGGGTTCGCCGGCAAGGGGCCGGGGCAGCAGCAGAACACCCTCGGCCTGGTGTCGATGATCCTCGGCATCGCGTCGATCCCGCTGGTCTGCTGCTACCTCGGCATCCCGCTGGGCATCGCCGCCGCGGTGACCGGCTGGATGGGCAAGCAGAAGGCCGCCCAGGGCCTGGCCGACAACCAGGGTCAGGCCCTCGCCGGCCTGATCTGCGGCGCCATCGGCACCGTGCTGGGCCTGCTCCAGATCGCCCTGCTGATCTTCGGGGTCACCTACCAGCCCTGACCGGCACGGCACGAAAGGGGCGCCCCGGCTCGTCCGGGGCGCCCCTTCGGCGTACCGGCGGGCCTCAGCGGGCGCGGGGCGGGTCGGCGGGGCGGGAGAGCGCCCGGGTCACGGCGGCGCCCAGCAGCGCGCCCACCGCGATGACCGCGGTCGCCACGCCGGCCACGTGCCAGGCGACGGGTCCCACCTCGGCCAGCCGGCCGCCGCCCAGCGATCCGGCGGAGGCCGCCGCGGCGGCGCCCAGCAGCACACCGGCCACCGGCCCG
This sequence comes from Micromonospora sp. NPDC052213, assembly GCF_040679695.1. Lineage (NCBI taxonomy): Bacteria > Bacillati > Actinomycetota > Actinomycetes > Micromonosporales > Micromonosporaceae > Micromonospora > Micromonospora sp. NPDC052213. The sequence goes on along the minus strand of NZ_JBFAVI010000004.1, from coordinate 41,778 downwards.
GCGAGCGCCGCCGGCCCGAGCAGCGGGCCCCAGCGCAGCGGCGTCCGGTCGTCGGCGGCGAGCCGGAGCAGCCGGCGGGCCAGCAGCCAGCCCGCCGCCATCCCGGCGAGGACCGGCACCGCGAGCAGGGCCGCCCCGATGCCGTCGACCGGGCCGCGCGGCAGCCCCGCCAGCAGCGGGACGGCTGGCAGCGCGCCGAGGGACACCTCGCTGGTGCGGACCGCCGTGTCCGTGCCGACGGCGAAACCCGGCCCGAGCAGGTAGCTGACCGACCAGATGGTGGCGTTGGGCGCGTAGGCGAGGCTGACCAGGGTGATCCCGGCCTGCCCGGCGACCCCGGTGCGATAGGCCCCGATGAGGTCGGCGGCGTCACCGCCCCCGGTGGCCACGGCGAGCCCCGCCGCCCCGCCGCCCGCGGCGAGCAGCAGCAGCCCGGCGACCAGCCCGGTGCGGATCCCGTCCCGCAGCGGCTCCGGGGACCGCGCGGCCAGCAGGCCGGCGACGCGGGTCGTCCGGGCCGAGCCGACCAGGGCGGCGAGCGTGCCCAGCACCGCGAGGGTGACCCCGGCGCGGACCGGTGACGCCTCAGGGCCGCCCGCGCCGGCCAGCACCGCCGCGAGCACGCCGATCAGCGCGTACGCGATGCCGACCGCGCCGGCCGCGACGAGCGCCTGCCGGGGCGACCCCCCACCGCGCGCGCCGATCGCCCGGCTGGCGTGCACGCCGGCCCGGGTCAGTCGCCAGACCACCAACGCGGTCAGCGCCAGCGGGGCCAGCCCGAGCGGGCCGGCGCCGGTGTCGAGCGGGACGCCGTGCCCGAGCAGCCAGCCGGCCAGCCCGGCGCGGAGCGCGCCCGGCACGGAGGCGGCGTCCTCGCTGAGCTGGAACAACCAGAGCACGACCACCACCGGCAGCCACGAGGTGAGCGCCGCCCAGCCGGCGGCGACCGCCGCGGCGACGGCCAGCGGGGCGCGGTTACGAGGGGGCTCGCCGCTCCGCGGCGCGGGCACCCGCCGGCCGCGCCCGCCGGGCGTGGCCGGCCGGGCGTCGGTGCCGGCCTCGACGCCGGGGCGGCTCGGCTGATCAGGGGTGACGGAGGACATCGGGTCTACTCTGGCATGCCGCGCGCGCGGTGGCAGTCCGATACCGCCCCCGAGCGGCGGCGAGTTCCGTGATCCACCGTCTCCCGCCCCCGATCCGGTCTAGCCTCGGCCCAGGGACGCGACCGAAGTCGCGGCACCGACGTCCGGAGGGAAGCCGTGAACGCTCCGTACCCGCCGCCCCCGCCGCCACCGCCCGCGGCCGGCCAGGACCGCACCACGCTGTGGGGCGTGCTCGGCATCATCCTCGGCCTGCTCTGCTGCGGCATCCTGGGGATCGTCTTCGGCTACCTGTCGATCCGGGACGCCAAGCGCTTCGGCCAGTCGCCGGTGCTCGGCTGGTTGGCGATCGCGTTCGGCGTGCTCAACATCATCGGCAGCGGCATCCTCTGGGCCGGCGGCAACTACCCGCTCTACAACGACTGAGGGCCGACCGCGAACGGTCGGCCCCCTGGTCGTGCACCAGCCTGGATCAGCCGGCGGACATGATCTCCCGCATCAGCCTGGCGGTCTCGGTCGGCGTCTTGCCGACCTTGACGCCGACGGCCTCCAGCGCGCTCTTCTTGGCCTCGGCCGTGCCGGCGGAGCCGGAGATGATCGCGCCGGCGTGCCCCATGGTCTTGCCGGGAGGCGCGGTGAAGCCGGCGATGTAGCCGACCACCGGCTTGGTCACGTTCGCCTTGATGAACTCGGCGGCCCGCTCCTCGGCGTCGCCGCCGATCTCACCGATCATGACGATCGCGTCGGTGTCCGGGTCGGCCTCGAACGCGGCCAGCGCGTCGATGTGGGTGGTGCCGATGATCGGGTCACCGCCGATGCCGACGCAGGTCGAGAAGCCGATGTCGCGCAGCTCGTACATCATCTGGTAGGTCAGCGTGCCGCTCTTGCTGACCAGGCCGATGCGGCCGGTGCCGGTGATGTCGGCCGGGATGATCCCGGCGTTGGAGGCGCCCGGCGAGGCGATGCCCGGGCAGTTCGGCCCGATGATCCGGGTCCGCTCGCCCTTGGCCACGTTGTACGCCCAGAACGCGGCGGTGTCGTGCACCGGCACGCCCTCGGTGATCACCACGGCCAGGTCGATCCCGGCGTCGATCGCCTCGACGACCGCGCCCTTGGTGAACTGCGGCGGCACGAAGATCACGGTCACGTCGGCACCGGTCTGCGCCATCGCGTCCGCGACGCTGGCGAAGACCGGCAGCTCGGTGCCGTCGAAGTCGACGGTCTGGCCCGCCTTGCGCGGGTTGACGCCGCCGACGACGTTGGTGCCCGCGGCGAGCATCCGCCGGGTGTGCTTGGAACCCTCGGAACCGGTCATCCCCTGGACGATGACCTTCGAGTCCTTGGTCAGCCAGATAGCCATTGTCAGACCCCCGCAGCCGCCAGCTCGGCGGCCCGCTCGGCCGCGCCATCCATCGTGTCCACCCGCTGGACCAGCGGGTTGTTCGCGCCGTCGAGGATCGCCCGGCCGGCCTCGGCGTTGTTGCCGTCGAGGCGGACGACCAGCGGCTTGGTGACCTTCTCGCCGCGCTGCTCGAGCAGGGCCAGCGCCTGCACGATGCCGTTGGCGACCTCGTCACAGGCGGTGATGCCGCCGAAGACGTTGACGAAGACGCTCTTCACCGACGGGTCGGACAGGACGATCTCCAGCCCGTTCGCCATCACCGCGGCGCTCGCGCCGCCGCCGATGTCGAGGAAGTTGGCCGGCTTGACGCCGCCGTGCCGCTCGCCGGCGTACGCGACCACGTCGAGGGTCGACATGACCAGGCCCGCACCGTTGCCGATGATGCCGACCTCGCCGTCGAGCTTGACGTAGTTGAGGTCCTTCTCCTTGGCGGCCTGCTCCAGCGGGTCCACCGCGGCCTGGTCGACGAGCGCCTCGTGGTCCGGGTGCCGGAAGCCGGCGTTCTCGTCCAGGGTGACCTTGGCGTCGAGCAGCAGCAGCTTGCCCTCGCCGGTCTTGGCCAGCGGGTTCACCTCGACCAGCGTGGCGTCCTCGGCGACGAAGGCCTTCCACAGGCCCACGGCGACCTCGACGACCTGGTCGGCGACCTCGGCCGGGAAGCCGGCGGCGGCGACGATCTCGCGCGCCTTCGCCTCGTCGACGCCGGTGTTGGCGTCGATCGGGGCCTTGACGACCTTCTCCGGGGTGTCGGCGGCGACCTGCTCGATGTCCATGCCGCCCGCGACGCTGGCGATGCAGAGGAAGGTGCGGTTCGCCCGGTCGAGCAGGTAGGAGAGGTAGTACTCCTCGGCCACGTCCGCGGTCACGGTGATCATGACCTTGTGGACCGTGTGACCCTTGATGTCCATGCCGAGGATGTCGGTGGCCCGGGCCACCGTCTCATCCGCGCCCTCGGCCAGCTTCACACCGCCGGCCTTGCCCCGGCCGCCGACCTTCACCTGCGCCTTGACGACCACCCGACCGCCGAGGCGTTCGGCGATCGCGCGGGCCTCCTCCGGGGTCGTGGCGACGCCGCCGGCGAGCACGGGCAAGCCGTGCCGCTCGAACAGGTCCCGCCCCTGGTACTCGTACAGGTCCACGTTTGCGCGTCCCGTCCCGTCTCCGCGGCGCGCCGTCGCGCCGCCACCAGCGTTATGGAAAACAGTTTGACGCCTGTCATCAGTTGAAACAGGCCATTGGGCGCAGCCTAGCGAGGTGGACACCGGCCGCAACCGAGCGGGTGCGCGGTGTGCGGTAATGCACAACCAGCGGCGTCGCGGGGCCTTTCCGCGACTTCCGGCCCCGACGTCAGCCGTCCGGACGATGTTGTCCGAGCTGCGTAACCCCTCCGCAGGGGCGTCGTTGAGTCAGGTGTCGGAGCGCTGATGCAGCGCGGCGACGGGAGACGGCCGATGCCCTGTCGGTCGAGGGGTGGCGGCGGGGCATCGTGCATAGAGGGGCCGGACGTGTGAGGGGTGCGTCCGGCCCCTCCCCCTGTCCGACGTCAGCCCGTCGACCGGCCTCTGAGTCGCCTGCGACCCGTCGACCTTTCTGGTCTGCGAACAGCACGTCCTCGCCCTCGGCCGGGATGCTGACCGACGGTCAGGCGACCGGCTGCGCGACGTTCTCCCGGACCCACTCCACGATCGAGGCGGTGGTGGCGCCCGGCGTGAAGATCTTGGCGACGCCCAGCTTCTGCAACTCGGGGATGTCCGCGTCGGGGATGATGCCGCCGCCGAAGACGACGATGTCGCGGGCGTCCCGCTCACCGAGCAGCTCCACCACCCGCCGGAAGAGCGTCATGTGCGCCCCGGACAGCACGGAGAGCCCGACCGCGTCGGCGTCCTCCTGGATCGCGGTCTCCACGATCTGCTCCGGGGTCTGGTGCAGGCCGGTGTAGATGACCTCCATACCGGCGTCCCGGAGGGCACGCGCGACGACCTTGGCGCCACGGTCGTGGCCGTCCAGGCCCGGCTTGGCGACGACGACCCGAACACGAGAGCTCATCTGCGCATCCCTTTCACCGGCTCCGCGGCTTCACCTGAACGAACGGTAACCCGCCCGGCCCGGCCCGGGAAATCCGGGCGGCGAAGCGCACGGCACACCGGCCGGCGACACCGGGGGAGGTTGCCGCCGTAGACGGTACGCATGCCGTAGATGATCACCGCCGTCAAGCCGGACGACTCCGCCGTTCGGTCACGCTGCGCGACGAACGGGCAGTTACGGGGGCGCCGTTCGACGGGAACGAGGCATGACAATCACGGACGCAAAGGGACAGAACGCAGGAGCAATTCGGCGCTTCGGCTTGTGACGGGCCTGGTGGTTGGCTACCGTGTCCACGGTTGTCATCAGGTCCACGGACGGGTGACGACGCGGCCAGCCGACGTTCATCGGAGTTTCACGAGCGTCGAGGAAGCCGCATCGGATCCCCGACAACGGAGGGTGTGCGTGCGCCAGCGCCTGTCGTCTGAGCCCGATCGATATCGCGGCCGCCGTCGCGTACCCACCCCCCCGCGTAGCCGCTACGCCGCCGTCGTCACCACCGCCCTCGTCGGGGCCGGTGTCGTCGCGCTCGGCGCGAGCGCCATGCCGGACGCGAAGAGCGTCGACCCGTCGGTCCTCGACGAGCTGAAGGCCGCCTCGACCCTGAGTCAGGACGCCGCGGCCCGCGCCGACGCCGCCGACCGCGCCTCCCGCGACAGCACCCGCGCCGCCGGAGCCGAGGACGCCGCCGAACGCGAGGTCTGGCGGCTCCCCCTGGAGAGCTTCGAGTTCAACACGCCCTACGGCATGCGCTGGGGCAAGCTGCACACCGGCGTCGACCTGGTCGCCCCCGAGGGCACGCCCTACGTCGCCATCCACGGCGGCACCGTCACCAAGGCCGGCTGGTTCGGCGGTTACGGCTACACGGTGATCGTCCAGCACGCCGACGGCAGCGAGGCGATCTACGGCCACTCCTCCGCGCTGAGCGTGCAGCAGGGGCAGCAGGTCAAGGCGGGCGACCAGCTCGGGCTCGTCGGCAACACCGGCCACTCCTACGGCTCGCACCTCCACCTGGAGGTCCATGTCAAGGGCGAGCCGCGCGACCCGGTGCCGTGGCTCCAGGAGCGCGGAGTGGACATCAAGCTACAAACCGAGGCATATTACAACGACGCAGCCGCGTCCTGACGCTGAGTACCGATCGTTGACCGCCCGGATCTGTCGATCCGGGCGGTTTTTCGTCGGCCAGCAGCAGGCGAAAGTCTGCTGGGTCACAGTCGCGAGTGTGACCGGTGCCACGGCCGCCCATGATCACTTATCGCTACCAAAGCCCCAACTCGGGAGTTAACGGACGGCACCGGCCACCGTCGCTCCGTCCCGACCCGATCCCCCTACCCGCTGCCGACGCCGCCGACACCAGTATTTCGAGGTCAAGTGCCCCTCGATCAGTGAAGGTCCGCCGTGCAGGAAGACATTCAGAACGAGAACACCCCCGACGCCCCCGCCCGGCACCGGAGGCGGGCCGGCGGCCGCACCCGAGTGATCGTCGCCGCGGCGGCCCTGGTCGGCCTCGGTCTCGGCGGGGCCGCCTTCGCGGCCACCGGCAACGACGAGCCCTCCGTCCCGGCCGCCGTCTCCCTCGACGCGCAGGCCCGCGCCGAGGCCGCCGACCGCGCCGACCGGTCCGCCCGCGAGTCGGCCGTTCCGGCCACCCCCTCGGCCAGCCCGACGCCGAGCCCCACGACGGCCAGCCCGTCGGCGAAGCCCAGCCCGAAGGCGACCACCGCCAAGCCGACGCCGAAGAAGACCAGCAAGCCGAAGCCGAGCTGGGTCGTCCCGATGAAGGGCGCCGCGATCACCTCCTGCTACGGCCCGCGCTGGGGCACCCTGCACGCCGGCATCGACTTCGCGCTGCCCGCCGGCACCCCGGTCCGCGCCGCCTTCGGCGGCACGGTCACCAAGGCCGGCGACGTCGGCGACGGGTACGGCATCTCCGTCGTCGTCGACCACGGCAACGGCTACCTGACCCACTACGCCCACCTCAGCACCGCAAAGGTGGGCGTGGGCGACAAGGTGGGCGCCGGCGAGACCATCGGCCTGGAGGGCTCCACCGGTGACTCCACCGGGCCGCACCTGCACTTCGAGGTCCACCAGGGCCAGATGTGGAACCAGATCGACCCCGCGCCGTTCCTGCGCGCCCGGGGCATCGACGTGGCCTGCTGACCCGTACCGACCGGGACGGCCCGGTCCGGCGTACCGCCGGGCCGGGCCGTGGCCCGTCTCAGAGCTTGTCGATCGGCGCGTGCCGCAGCACCAGCCACATCGTCTGGTCACCGAAGTCGATCTGCGCCCGGGCGCCCGGGCCGTGCCCCTCCACCGCGAGCACCCGCCCCAGGCCGTAGCGCTGGTGGTTGACCCGGTCGCCGGCGGACACCTTCGGGCCCTGCGGCAGCTCGCTCGCCGTGGTCAGGCGGCTGGCGTCGACGCCGAGCCGCTTCGCCAACTGGGCGGCCTTGGGGGTGCCGCCGTTGAAGCCGCCGCGCCCGCCGGGCACACGGTCCGCGCGGCCCCCGACGCCGCCGCCCCCGCCGGCCCACGAGGTGTACGACCCCTCGGTGCGCTCCCAGCGGACCAGCTCCGGCGGCAACTCCTCCAGGAACCGGGACGGCGGGTTGTAGGACGGCTGCCCCCACGCCGAGCGGGTCACCGCCCGGGAGAGGTAGAGGCGCTGGCGGGCCCGGGTGATGCCCACGTACGCCAGCCGGCGCTCCTCCTCCAGCTCCCGGGTGTCGCCGAGCGAGCGCAGGTGCGGGAAGACGCCGTCCTCCAGGCCGGTCAGGAAGACGACCGGGAACTCCAGCCCCTTGGCGGTGTGCAGCGTCATCAGGGTGACCACGCCCTGGTGGTCCGGGTCGTCGGTCGGCACCTGGTCGGCGTCGGCGACCAGCGCGACCTGCTCCAGGAAGCCCGCCACGGTGGCCCGCTCCCCCTCCTCGCCGGTCGCCTCGATCCGCTCCGTGTACTCCCGGGCGACGCTGACCAGCTCCTGGAGGTTGTCGACCCGACCGGCGTCCTGCGGGTCGAGGCTCTCCTCCAACTCGGTGAGGTAGCCCGAGCGGGTCAGCAGCGCCTCCAGCACCTCCTCCGGGGTGCCGGTCTCGGCCATCTCGCGGGCGCCGTCGAGCAGGTCGACGAAGTCCGCGATGCCGTTGGCCGCCCGGGTGGAGATGCCCGGGGCGTCCTTCGCCCGCCGCAGCGCCGCGCCGAAGGAGATCCGGTCCCGGCTGGACAGGGCCTCCACGCACGCCTCGGCGCGGTCGCCGATGCCCCGTCGGGGGGTGTTGAGGATCCGGCGCAGGCTGACCGTGTCGTCGTCGTTGACCACCGCGCGCAGGTAGGCCAACGCGTCGCGGACCTCCTTGCGCTCGTAGAAGCGCACCCCGCCGACCACCTTGTAGGGCAGGCCGACCCGGATGAACACCTCCTCGAAGACCCGGGACTGGGCGTTGGTGCGGTAGAAGACGGCCACGTCACCGGGGCGGGTCTCGTCGGCGTCGACCAGCCGGTCGATCTCCCGGGCCACCCAGTCGGCCTCGGCGTGCTCGGTGTCCGCCACGTAGCCGACGATCCGCTCGCCGGCGCCCGCCTCGCTCCACAGCCGCTTCGGCTTGCGCGAGGTGTTGCGGTCGATCACCGCGTTGGCGGCGTTGAGAATCGTCTGGGTCGAGCGGTAGTTCTGCTCCAGCAGGATCGTGCGGGCGTCGCTGAAGTCGCGCTCGAACTCCAGGATGTTGCGGATCGTCGCGCCGCGGAACGCGTAGATGGACTGGTCGGCGTCGCCGACCACGCACAGCTCCGCCGGCTCGACCCCCTCCGTGCCCGAGACCAGCTCCTTGATCAGCACGTACTGGGCGTGGTTGGTGTCCTGGTATTCGTCGACCAGCACGTGCCGGAACCGCCGGCGGTAGCTCTCCGCGACGTGCGGGTGGGACTGGAGCAGGTGCACCGTCGTCATGATCAGGTCGTCGAAGTCGAGCGCGTGCGCCTCGCGCAGCCGCCGCTGGTAGAGCGTGTAGGCCTCCGCCAGCGCCCGCTCGTTGGGGCCCTTGGCGCGACCCGCGAACTCCTCCGGGTCGACCAGCTCGTTCTTCAGGTTGGAGACCTGGGCGGCGAGCCCGCGCGCCGGGTAGCGCTTCGGGTCGAGGTCGAGCTCCCGGGCGACCATCTGCATCAGCCGACGGGAGTCGTCCGCGTCGTAGATCGAGAAGGTCGACTTCAGCCCGGCGTGCTCGTGCTCGGCGCGCAGGATGCGCACGCACGCGGAGTGGAACGTCGACACCCACATCAGCCGGGCGCGCGGGCCGACGAGGTGCGCGACGCGCTCCTTCATCTCGCCGGCGGCCTTGTTGGTGAAGGTGATCGCGATGATCTCGCCGGGGTGCACGTCCCGGGCGGCCAACAGGTAGGCGATCCGGTGGGTGAGCACCCGGGTCTTGCCCGAACCGGCGCCAGCCACGATCAGCAGCGGCGAGCCGGCGTGGGTGACGGCGTCGCGCTGCGGCCCGTTGAGGCCCTCGACCAGGGCCTGCGGGTCGAGGCGGGCGGCGGCGGACCCCGGCCGGTGCGGCGGGGTCGGGGCAGGCGCCGGCGCGGGCGGGGACACGGGGATGTCGAAGAGAGGATGCATCGCACGGCGAGTCTATGCCGCCGGCCGGACACTTCCCCGCCGCGTGGACCCCGGCGCGACCGGGCCGTCACCGGTGGACCGGCCGAGCCGACGGCCCGGACCTGCCTGAGCGACCACCGGAGCGACCGCCGGAGCGACCGGACGGGCGACCGGGCGCGGGCCGATCCGGCGCGGCGTGCCGGGTGGATCCGGCAGGGGCCAGGCGGATCCGGCGGGGCGGGCCAGGTTGAGACGAAGATGTCACCCTGTCCCGTCTGGTGCCGCCGGCCCGGGTACAGAACGATGACGGTGAAAATCCGGCTCCTTCCCCCGTACACGACTGGGAGAACGACCATGACTCAGCCGCGTTCGCGCGGTCGGGCGGCGCTGCGTCACCTCGCCGTGCCCGCCCTCGCGTTGGCCGTCGTCGCCACGCTGCCCACCGCGTCCCGGCCCGCCCCGGCCCCCGCCGACGACCCGTGGGCCGCCCTCGCCCCCGTCTCGGTCTCCTACGCCACCCCCACCGGCGGGGAGGTCAAGGGCAACTTCCTCAGCTACAACGACTTCCACGGCGCCATCGACCCGCCCGGCGGCAACGGCGCGGTGGTCAACGGCACCCCGGCCGGCGGGGTGGAGTACCTCGCCACCTGGCTGAAGCGGCTGCGCGCCGAGGCCGCCGCCGAGGGGCGGGTCACCACCACCGTCGGGGCCGGCGACCTGATCGGCGCCACCCCGCTGGTCAGCGCCGCCTTCCACGACGAACCGACCATCGAGCTGATGGACGAGATCGGGCTGGAGATCAGCTCGGTCGGCAACCACGAGTTCGACGAGGGCGTCGACGAGCTGATCCGCATCAACAAGGGCGGCTGCCACCCGGTCGACGGCTGCCAGGACGGGGACGGCTTCGCCGGCGCGAAGTTCACGTACCTCGCCGCCAACACCGTCAGCAGGACGACCGGGCTGCCGATCCTGCCCCCGGTCGACGTGAAGTTCGTCGGCGGCGTGCCGGTCGGCTTCGTCGGCGTGACCCTGGAAGGCACCCCGGACATCGTCAACCCGGCCGGCATCGCCTCGGTGCGGTTCACCGACGAGGTGGCGACCGCCAACAAGTGGGGCGGGCTGCTCAAGCTCTTCGGCGTCAAGGCGATGGTGCTGCTGGTGCACGAGGGCGGCGCGCAGTCGCCGCCGCCGGCCACGCCGGGCGTCTCGGACTGCGCGAACTTCTCCGGCCCGATCGTGGACATCGTCCGCGGCCTGCGGCCGGAGTTCGGGCTGGTCGTCTCCGGCCACACGCACCGCTTCTACTCCTGCTCCCTGCCGAACTCCTCCGGCGCGCAGAGCGTCGTCACCAGCGCCGGCAACAACGGCCAGCTGATCACCGACGTGGACTACTCGCTGGACCGGCGCACCGGCCGGTTCACCGGCATCTCCGCCCGCAACGTGGTCGTCGAGAACGGCGTCCGCAACCCGGACGGCACCTGGCAGCAGAGCGCGCCGGGCACGTACGTGCGCAACCCCGACCTGGTGGACCCGGCCGCCAAGGCGCTGGCCGACAAGTACCGGGCGGCCGTGGCGCCCATCGCCAACCGGGTGGTGGGCCGGGTGTCGGCCGACATCGTCCGCGACGCCCGCCCCAACGGCGAGAGCCCGCTCGGTGACGTGATCGCCGACGCGCAGCTCGCGTACACCCGGTCGGCCGGGGCGCAGATCGCGCTGATGAACCCGGGCGGCATCCGGGCGTCGCTGCCGTACGCCGCCTCCGCCGGCGAGGCGCCGGGCGAGATCACGTACGGCGAGGCGTTCACCGTCCAGCCGTTCAACAACCTGGTGGTCACCCAGACCCTCACCGGCGCCCAGCTACGCAACGTGCTGGAGCAGCAGTTCGTCGGCTTCAACGGGCAGACCACCCAGCGCATCCTCCAGGTCTCCGCCGGGCTGACCTACTCCTACGACGCCACCGCCCCGGCGGGCTCGCGGGTGAGCGCCCTGGCGCTCGACGGCGTGCCGGTCGACCCGGCGGCCAGCTACCGGGTCACCACGAACGACTTCCTGGCCAACGGCGGGGACGGCTTCACCGAGCTGCGCGCCGGCACCGGCCGCAGCACGGCCCCCGGCTTCGACGTCGACGCGCTGATCGCGTACCTGGGCGCCGGCGAGCCGGTCGCCCCCGGGCCAGCCGACCGCATCACCCGCCTCGGCTGAGCGGGCACGGTCCCGGCGTCGCCGACGGCGCCGGGACCGTGCCGCCGGCCACGTGTCCGTCCGAATCCTTGCGCGCGCCGGCCCTGGGTCGGCATACTCGACGGCGTGTTCGGTCAGCGCTTCTACTTTTACTACGGCACCGGGAGTCCGGCAGCCGTGGGTCGCGCCTGATCAACAGACCTACGAGAAGCCCCGGGCTCCTGGAGCCCGGGGCTTTCTCCGTCCCGGGATCCGGGCACCGGGCACCTGACGGCGAGGGGTACCCGATGATGACAGACGTGGTGGAGTCCAACGGCAGCCTGACGCGGCCCGGGGCGGGCCGGCCCGACCCGGGGGCATCCGGCCAGGTCGACACGCCTGGCGGCGCCGACGACGCGAAGCCGGAGGCGCGCACCGGCACCGCGGAGCCGGGCGCGGCCGCCCGGATCGTGGAGATCCGGGAACGGATCGACGAGATCGACCGGGCGCTCATCGAGCTGTGGCAGGAGCGGGCCCGCCTCTCCCAGGAGGTCGGGGCGACCCGGATGGCCTCCGGCGGCACCCGGCTCGTGCTCTCCCGGGAGCGGGAGATCCTGGAGCGTTTCCGGGTCGCCCTCGGCGCCGACGGCACGCAGCTCGCGCTGCTGCTGCTCCGCGCCGGCCGCGGCCCCCTGTGAGGCGTACCGGGACGGCGCGACGGGCGGGCGGCGCGGCGCGGCAGGCGGCAGGGGGCCTGGCCGACTACCGGCCCGGTTCTCGCCGCCGCTGCGGACCGTGCGGCGCGGTGGTCGCGTCCCGGCCGCCGGCCGCCGCGCCCGCCCGGAAACGACGGAACCGCCTGCCGTCGTCGCGGTGACGTCGGCAGGCGGTTCCGTGGTTGTCACACCTCGTGCGTCTGCACGATCTCCCGCTTCTCGGCGAAGTGGCAGGCGCTCGGGTGGTCCGAGCCCGACCTGATCTCCAGCAGCGGGACCTGCTCGGCGCAGACGTCCTGCGCCTTCCAGCAGCGGGTCCGGAACCGGCAGCCCGAGGGCGGGCTGACCGGCGACGGCACGTCGCCGGTGAGGCGGATGATCGCCTTGTTCTCGCGGACGGTCGGGTCCGGCACTGGCACCGCCGACAGCAGCGCCTGGGTGTACGGGTGGGTCGGCCGCTCGTAGATCTCGTCCTCGGTGCCGATCTCCGCGATCTTGCCGAGGTACATCACCGCGACCCGGTCCGACAGGTGCCGGACCACCGACAGGTCGTGCGCGATGAACACGTACGACAGGCCGAACTCGCCCTGGAGCTGCTCCAACAGGTTCATCACCTGCGCCTGGATCGACACGTCCAGCGCCGACACCGGCTCGTCGCAGACGATGATCTCCGGCCGCAGGGCGAGCGCCCGGGCGATGCCGATGCGCTGCCGCTGACCGCCGGAGAACTGGTGCGGGTACCGGTTGATGTGCTCCGGGTTCAGACCCACCAGATCGAGCAGTTCCATCACCTTGCCCCGGCGGCTGCCCTTCGGCGCCACCTCCGGGTGGATCTCGAACGGCTCGCCGATCAGGTCGCCGACCGTCATCCGGGGGTTCAGCGAGGTGTACGGGTCCTGCATCACGAGCTGGATCTGCCGGCGCAGCCGCCGCAGCGCCCCACCGGAGAGCTTGGAGATGTCCTGGCCCTTGTAGAGCACGCTGCCGGAGGTCGGCCGCTCCAGGTTCATCAGGACCCGGGCCAGGGTCGACTTGCCGCAGCCGGACTCGCCGACCACACCCAGGGTCTCGCCGGCCTTGAGGTCGAAGGAGACCCCGTCCACCGCCTTGACCTGGCCGATGGTCTTCTTGAAGACCACACCCCGGGTCACCGGGTAGTGCTTGACCAGGTCACGGACCTCGAGGATGTTCTCAGTCACGGTTCACCAGCTCCTCGGCGAAGTGGCAGGCGCTGGCCCGGCCGGCACCCACCTGCAGCAGCGGCGGGACCTTCTCCCGGCAGACCGGCTGCGCCATGGGGCAGCGCGGGTTGAACGGGCAGCCCGGCGGGATGTTCATCAGGTTCGGCGGGAGGCCCTTGATGGTCCGGAGCTGCTGCCCCTTCTCGTCCAGCCGGGGAATCGAGTTGATCAGACCGATCGTGTACGGGTGCGCCGGCTTGGCGTACAGGTCGTACACGTTGGCTTCCTCGACGATGCGACCCGCGTACATGACCGCGATCCGGTCCGCGACGTCGGCGACCACGCCGAGGTCGTGGGTGATCAGGATCATGCCCATCTGCCGCTCCCGCTGGAGTTCGGCGAGCAGGTCCATGATCTGGGCCTGCACCGTCACGTCCAGCGCGGTGGTCGGCTCGTCCGCGATCAGCACCTCCGGGTCCAGTGCCAGCGACATCGCGATCATGGCGCGCTGCCGCATACCACCCGAGAACTGGTGCGGGTAGTTGCTGAACCGGCCCTTGGCGTTCGGGATCTTGACCTGGTCGAGCATCTCGATCGCGCGCTTCTTGGCGTCGGCACGGCTCATGCCGCGCCGCACCCGGAACTGCTCGGCGATCTGGAAGCCGACGGTGAAAACCGGGTTGAGCGCGGAGAGCGCGTCCTGGAAGATCATGGCGATCCCCTCACCGCGGATGCGGCGACGCTCCTCGAAGGACATCCTCAGCATGTCCTTGCCGTGGAAGCGGACCTGACCGCCGGTGACGAAACCGGGCGGCGTGTCCAGGATGCCCATGATGGTCTGCGCGGTGACGCTCTTACCGGAGCCGGACTCGCCGAGCACGGCGAGGGTCTCCCCCGCGTCGACGTGGTACGTGACCCCGTTGATGACCTTCGCGACGCCGTCCCGGGTGCGGAACTCCACGCGGAGGTCGTCGACCTCGAGCAGACGGCCGGAGGGGCGACCGGAGGTACCCGCCGCGGACTGCTCGGACACGAGAATGTCGGACAACTGAATCGCCCCTAGCGGAGTTTCGGATCGAGGGCCTCGCGGACCGTCTCACCGAGCACCACGAAGCTCAGCACGGCGGTGACGAGGAAGGCGGCCGGGAAGAAGAGCAGGTACGGCGCGACCCGGATGAGGGACTGGGCCTCGTTGATCATGATGCCCCAGGAGACCACCGGGCTCTTCAGGCCGACGCCCAGGAAGGACAGCGTCGCCTCGGCGCCGATGAACGAACCGACCAGGATCGTCCCGTAGACCAGCAGCGGCGCGAGGCTGTTCGGCAGCAGGTGCTTGAGGATGATCCGGCCGGTGCCGGCACCCAGCGCCCGGGCGGCGACGATGTAGTCGGCCTCCTTGGTGGCCAGCACCGAGGAGCGCATCAGCCGCATCACGACCGGCCAGCCCAGCACGACCAGGGACATGCTCACCAGGGCCATGATCTCGGCCTTGCTGTTGCTCGTGCCCGACCCGTTGAAGGTCGTCAGGATGACGATGGCGCCCAGCACGAAGGGCAGGCCGAAGAAGACGTCGGCGACGCGGGAGAGCAGGGCGTCCACCCAGCCGCCCCGGTAGCCGGCCATGATGCCCATCGCGCCACCGATCAGCAGCACGCCGAGCACCGAGAGCACGGAGACCACGATGGAGGCGCGGGCGCCGTAGATCACCCGGGCGTAGACGTCGCGCCCCTGGAAGTCGTAGCCGAACCAGGCTTCCGACGACGGGCCGACGAGGCTGTTCTTCAGGTCACCGTTCGCCGGGTCGCCGGAGCTGAACAGCGACGGGAAGGCGGTCATCACCAGGAAGATGACGATGAACGTCGCGGAGATCCAGAACAGCGGCTTGCGACGCAGGATGAGCCAGGCGTCGCCGAGCAGGCCGCGCGGCTTCTCCTTGCGGGCGTTCTCCGGCTGGCCCGCGTTGGTGGGCGCGCCCAGCTCGGTCGGCGCGGTGGCCGGGGGCGTACTGACGATCGACGCGGCACTGGGGTCGCTCATGCCGGCACCTCGCTCCGCTCGACCCGGGCGTGGGTGCCCGGGCACGCTGCAATGACCAAGTTTCGTTCGCTGCGCTCACTCATAGCGGATCCTCGGGTCCAGGGCGGCGTAGAGCAGGTCCACCACGAGGTTCATGACCAGGTAGACCAGCACCAGGACCACCACGATGGAGACAACCGTAGCGCTCTCCTTGGTGACGATCGCGCGGAAGACCTGGCGGCCGATCCCGTTGATCTGGAAGATGCCCTCGGTCACGATCGCGCCACCCATCAGGGCACCGAGGTCGGTGCCGAGCAGGGTGACCACCGGGATGAGGGAGTTGCGCAGCAGGTGCACCCCGACCACCCGCCGCATCGGCAGGCCCTTGGCGATCGCGGTGCGGACGTAGTCGGCGCGCCGGTTCTCCGCGATGCTCGTCCGGGCGACCCGGGCGATGTACGCCATCGAGGCGCTACCCAGCACGAAGCCGGGCACGATCAGCTCCGAGATGCGCATCTCGCTGGAGACGGTGGGCTTGATGACGCTCCACTGCACGCCGAGCACCCACTGGAGCACGAAGCCGATGACGAAGATCGGCAGCGCGATCAGGAAGAGGCTGGAGACCAGGACCAGGTTGTCCAGGAAGCCGTTACGGCGCAGGCCGGTCAGCACACCCGCGGTGAGGCCGATGACCGCCTCGATGACGAGGGCCACCAGGGCCAGCTTCAAAGTGTTCGGGTACGACGTGGCGATGATGTCGCCGATCTCCCGGCCGCCGAACGTCTGCCCGAAGTCGCCCTGGAACAGGTTCTGCATGTAGTTGCCGTACTGCACCCAGATGGACTGATCCAGCTTGAACTTCTCGGTCATCATGTTGACGTAGGCGTCCGGGCAGGCGCGTTCGCCGCACTTGCCGGCGAACGGGTCGCCGGGCACCGACCAGACCAGCCAGTAGATCAGGAACGTCGTTCCGATGAAGACCGGGATGAGTTGGAGCAGCCGTCTCAACAGATAACGGCCCATGGGGTGGTCCTCCAGACAGGGGGCGCGTCGGACGGCCGACACGGGGATGACGGACGTGGCGAGGGACTGTTGTAACACTCCCTCACGGAACGGCCCGGGTCGGGCCCACCGGTAGGTGAGCCCGACCCGGGGTCAGACCGTTCGGATCAGAGCTCGACCGAGGTGAGGTCCAGCTCGCCGACGTTGGTCAGCTCGAGCTTCTTGATCTTCTCCGAGTGGCCGGACTGCTGACCGCCGAAGTAGATCGGGACCGTGGGAACGTCCTGGTCGATGATGGCGACCGCCTGAGCGAACTTCTCGTGCGCGGCCTCCAGGCTCGGCGCGGAGCTGGCCTCCTTGGCCAGGGCGTCGACCTGCGGGTTGCTGTACAGACCGTCGTTCGAGGAGCCACCCTTCACGTAGAGCGGGTTGACCCAGTTCTCCACGTCCGGGTAGTCCTGCTGCCAGCCGGCGCGGTACATGCCCTTCATCTTGTGGGCGTTGATGTTCTGGCGGAACACCGCGAAGGTCGGCATGCCCTCGGCGCGGGCGTTGATGCCCAGGTTGGTCTTGACCTGCTGCGCGACGGCCTCCATCCACTCCTTGTGGCTGGCGTCGGCGTTGTAGTACATGACCAGCTCGCCGGTGAAGCCGCCGGCCTCGTTCAGGAGCTTCTTGGCCTCGTCGACGTTGAACTGGCAGGCGGTGCAGTTACCCGGCTTGGCGCCCGGGGTCAGCGGGTTGGCCCAGCTGTCGGCCGGCTTCCGGTTGCCGAAGAAGATCTTGTCGCTGATCTCCTGGCGGTTGATCGACATCGAGATCGCCTTGCGCAGCTTGGCGTTCTGGAAGCGCTTGTCGTAGATCGGGAAGGCGATGATGCCGGTCGACGGGGTGGTCGAGGAGATCGCCCGGTCGGTCAGGTCCTGCTTCCACTTGTCGCCCGCGAGCGAGGAGACCGGAACCTGCTGCATGAAGTCGATGTTGCCGGCGAGCAGGTCGTTGTAGGCCGCCGTGTCGTCCTGGTAGATCTTGAGCGTGACGTCCTTGATCTTCATCTTGTCGCGCAGCGTGTAGTCGTCGAAGCGCGTCAGCTTGATCTGGACGTCGTCTTCCCACGACACGAACTTGACCGGGCCGTTACCGATCGGCTTCTTGCCGAACGCCTCGGCGCCCTGGGTGAAGAACGCGTCCGGCAGCGGCATGAAGGTGCTGTAGCCGAGCTTGGTCGGGAACACGGCGGTCGGCGCGGCGAGGGTGACCTCGAAGGTCCAGTCGTCGACGACCTTCAGGCCGGACATCTCCTTGGCCTTGGGCTCGGGGGCCTTCTGCGGGCCCTCGGCGCCGTCCGGGTCCTCGGTGTTGACGTCCCCGAAGCCCTGGATGTCGGCGAAGAAGCTGCCGTTCTGCGCACCGTTCGGCGAGTAGGCGCCCCAGTTCCAGGCGTCCACGAAGTTCTTGGCCTTGACGACGGTGCCGTCGTGGAACTTCGTGTCCTTCTTGATCTTGATGGTGTAGACCTTGGAGTCGGTCGTCTCGATCGACTCGGCGAGAGCGTTGCGCGGAGCGCTGCCGTCGTTCGGGTACTCGACCAGACCGGTCCACATCCAGTCGATGATCTTGCCGCCACCGGTCTCGGTGGTGTTCGACGGGACCAGGCCGTTCTCCGGCTGGGTGCCCTCGATGGTGATCGCGCCGTCGGCGCTGGCGCCGGCGTCGCCGCCGTCGCTGTCGCTGCTCGAGCAACCGGACGCGACGAGCGCGAACGCCGCGCCCAGCGCGACCGCGCTGCTTGCCCGCTTCGAGACTCTCATTCCGAGGGGCCTCCTCTTTCTAACCTGGTTCCGTCGTGGGTTTCACGCACGCAAGGGGGGTGACGCGTCCGCCGGCCCGCAGCGCGGGACGCCGGTTTCACCGCAGTGAAACGGGACAAGATGTTGTACCGATCCGCCGGGCCACCCCGCCCGCCGGGCTCGGCACCGCGCACGCGAGACCACCACGGAACACCGTTCACAGACGGCGGCCGTGGTCGTCAGGCCGTACGGAGTGCCTCACTCGAGGGGTGAGGTGCTGCCACTGTGACACTTACCGGCCCGTTCCGTGAAGGTGCCGTTATCAAGCCGTTAGTTGCTCGCCACGTTGCCGATACTTGAAAAAAGATCATGATCGGTGCCAGTCGTACTGCTCTGAGCAGGAAAGACACGGTTCTGCGGGATCAACGCCCCGGGCGTACGCTCGACGCTTGTGAGCTTTCCCGCGTCCGCTCCCGCACTTTCGGACGTCGTCCGGGCGCTGGCAGTTTTTGCCCATCCGGACGATATCGACTTCGGCTGTGCGGGCACAATGGCCAACTGGGTGGAGGAGGGCATCGAGGTCGCGTACCTGATCGTCACCCGGGGCGAGGCGGGCGGCTGCGACGGCACCGGTCGCGGGTCGGTGACCCGGCTGCGGGAGGAGGAGCAGCGGGCGGCCGCCGCCGCGGTCGGCGTACGGCAGGTGGAATTCCTCGACGGGTACGTCGACGGCGCCCTCGCCCCGACGCCCGACCTGCGCCGGGACGTCACCGCGGCGATCCGCCGGCACCGGCCCGACCGGGTGCTGACCAGCTCGCCGCTGCGCCGATGGGAACACCTCGCCGGGCCGGGCCACCCCGACCACCTCGCCGTCGGCGAGGCCACGACCTGCGCGGTCTACCCGGACGCGCGCAACCCGTGCGCCCACCCCGAGCTGCTGGCCGAGGGGCTCCAGCCGTGGGTGGTCCGGGAGATCTGGTACGCCGGCGGCCCGGCGCCGGACCACACCGTCGACGTCACCGGGCAGTACGCGCGCAAGGTCGCCGCGATGCGCGCGCACCGCTCGCAGACCGCGCGGATGGACGTGGAGACCTGGGTTCGGGACCAGCTCACCACGACGGCCGACGCGGCCGGGCTGCCGGCCGGCCGGCTGGCCGAGGCGTTCACCGTGCTGCGTACCGGGTGACCTGACCGCCGGACAGGTCCGGCCCCGGCACCGCGCGGAGCGGGTGCCGGGGCCGGAGCCGCGGAACGGACGTCGGTCAGGCCGTGAAGCGCAGCTTGCGACGGCGGACCACCAGCACGGTGACCGCGCCCGCGGCCAGCAGCGCCACACCGGCCGCGATCGCGGCGGCGGTCGGGGAGCCGGTCAGCGGCAGGTCCCCGCCGTTACTGGCGGGAGAGGTCGACGGTGCCGGGCTCTCGGCCGGGGCGCTCGGCGACGGCGACTCCGCCGGGGCGCTCGGCGAGGGCGACTCGGCCGGCGCGCTCGGCGACGGCGACCCGGTCGGGGCCGCGGCGAAGGTGGCCTCGGCCTTGGCGGTCACGGTCTCACCGGTGCTGCCACCGAGGATCAGCTTCTGCGCGGCCTTCTCGCCGGTGAAGAGGAAGACCCGGCCGAAGGAGACCGAGCCCTTGGCGGAGACGGTCGCCTCGACCTCGCCGGCGCCGTCCGCGGTCAGCCAGAACTGCCCACCGTTGGTGGTCGTGGTGACCGGCTTGCCCTCGGCGTCGACCGCCGAGCCGCCGCTGACCGCGACGGCGATGTCGCCGGCCGGGCCCTTGACCGTGAACGGGCCGGCCTTCTCGCCGACCGTGGCCTTGGCGCTGGCCGGGTCGACGCTCAGCTCGGCCTTCGGCTCGGGCTGGTCGGTGGCGTTGGCGACGAGGTAGTCGTGGACCCGCTTGACCACGTCGTACTGCTGCTTGCCGAGCAGGCCCTTGTCCTTGACCCAGTCACCGAGGGTGATCCCGTCACTGAAGTGCCAGATGGCGGTCTGGGTGCCGAAGTAGAGCAGCTTCTTGGCGTCGGCCTTCTCGGGGACGGCAGCGCCGGCGGCGGCCAGCAGCGTCGCCGAGTCGGCGTTCGGGTAGCCGTGGGTAAGCACCCACTGCACCTTGCCGAGGTTCTTCACCTGGGACTCGTCCCAGGTGCCCTCCTTGTACTTGCCGTCGATCGCCACGTTGGTGTGGTAGTCGATGCAGAAGGCCGGGACGAGCTTCCCGTCGATCTTCAGCGCCAGCCCGCCGGCGCTCTTCGGCTTTCCGTCGAGCAGCAGCTTGACGCTGCCGCCCGCCGACGTGGCCACGCCGGTCGTCTCGGCGGCGGCCGGCGCGGTGAAGCCGAGCGCCAGCGCACCACCGGCGACGGTCGCCAGGGCGATTCGCGCCCAGCGCCGTCCTCGTTGTCCGAACATCAAATTCGCGTACCTCTCCCCAGGGGTGACCCGCCGAACGGCGGGTGAGCGAAGCCGCATTCCCGCGGGTTCGCACCACCCGCACGCGAGAACGCGACGGGGCATTATGGGGCGGGAATTGATCGTTTGTCAGCCCCTGAGGGCCAGGTTCGTCGCTTCCGCCCGAAATGGTGGGGAAAAGAGGTGGATCACACGAGCCGGCGGTCGGCCGCCCAGCGGGACAACTCGTACCTGTTGGACATCTGGAGCTTGCGCAGCACGTTCGACACGTGCGTCTCGACCGTCTTGATCGAGATGTAGAGCTCCTTGGCGATCTCCTTGTAGGCGTACCCCCGGGCGAGCAGCCGCAGCACCTCGCGCTCGCGGTTGGTGAGCTGGTCCAGCTCCGGATCGGCCACCGGCGCGTCCGGACGGGCCGCGAACGCGTCCAGCACGAACCCCGCCAGCCGGGGGCTGAACACGGCGTCGCCGTCGGCCACCCGGCGGATCGCGGCGGCCAATTCCTCCGGGGAGATCGTCTTGGTGACATAGCCCCGCGCGCCGGCCCGGATCAGCCCGATCACGTCCTCCGCCGCGTCCGAGACGCTCAACGCCAGGAACTTGACCTGCGGATGGGTACGCCGCATCGCCTCCAGCACCGCGCGACCGCCGCCGTCCGGCATGTGCACGTCGAGCAGCACCACGTCGGGCAGCGTGGCGGCGATCCGGGTGACCGCCTCGCCGACCGTGCTCGCCTCCCCCACCACCTCGACGTGCGCACCCAGCTCGGCGCGGACCCCCGCGCGGAACATGGCGTGGTCGTCGACGAGGAAGACCCGCAGCCGCCCCGCGCCGGCACCCGCTCCCTCGACCGGTTCCATCGACTGCTCGGTCATCACTTGTCCCTTTCCGCCGTGGACGAGTCCCGGGAGATCGGCAGGATCAACCGGACCTCGGTCCCCTCCCCCGGCTCGGACCGGATCTCCGCCCGGCCGCCGTGCCGCTTCATCCGCCCGATGATCGAGCCCCGGACGCCGTGCCGGTGATCCTCCACCGTATCCGGGTCGAAGCCCTTCCCCCGGTCCCGGACGAAGACACTGACCTGGTCCGGCTCGACCTCGGCGTACAGCGAAACCGTCTGCACCCCGGCGTGCCGGGCGGCGTTCACCAGCGCCTCGCGCCCGGCCGCGACCAGCGCGCCGACCCGCTCGTCGGTCTCCCGGTCGCCGACCACCACCGCCTCGACGGTGATCGCGAAGGTGTCCTCGACCTCGGCGGCGGCCTGCTCCAGCGCGGCGGCGAAGCGCTCGGTCGGCGACCCGGTGGGCTTGTAGAGCCAGTTGCGCAGGGAGCGTTCCTGCCCCCGGGCGAGGCGCTGGACCGTCTTCACGTCGGCCGCGTTGCGCTGGATCAGGGCCAGGGTGTGCAGCACCTGGTCGTGCACCATCGCGGCCAGCTCGGCCCGCTCCTGCTCGCGGATGCGCCCCTCGCGCTCCGAGCGGAGCTGGTTGAACGTCCGCCACAGCACCGGCGCGGCCACCACCCCGACCCCGGCGAGCCCGACCAGGGCGAAGATCACGCCGTTGAGCACCGCGTCGAAGTTCTGCGCCGGGGAGTAGACCGCGGCGACGCCGATGATGCCGACCGCGACGAGCACCCCGCCGCCGATGAACCGGAGCACGAAGGCCCGCCGGTCGCTCTCCTCCACCACCGCGCCCAGCCACGGCACCGGCATGGAGTCGCCCCACTGCCGCCGCCGCTCCGGGGCCGACTGGTGCCAGATCACCCCGGCGCCGACCGCGATGATCGCGACCAGCCACCCGGCGGTGCCGGCCGCGCCGACCGAGTCGAAGACCATCATCTGCACCAGCAGCACGCCGAGGCCGATCGCCACGAACGGCAGCAGCTGGGCGACGTCCCGGCGGGGCGGTACGGCGGTGTCGCCGGGCCGCAGCGGCACGACCGCCCAGAAGGCCGCGTAGAGCAGCAGGCCGAGACCGCTCAGCCCGAGCAGCACCATGAAGGCGACCCGCACCCGCAGCACGGAGATGCCGAGGTGGTCGGCGATGCCGGCGGCCACCCCGGCGGCCATCCGGTGCTCGGGGGCGCGGTAGAGGCGAGGTGGCTGGGTCACGGCGTCGATCGGAGGCTCCCTGGTCACGACGGGCACGGGGCGGGCGACCGTCCGCTGCCGGCGCCGGTTCGATCGTCACACGCCGCGCCGCCACCCGGCCACGGGGACGCCCCCGACATTCCGACCGCCGGGATCTCAGGGTGGGGTCAGGGTCGGGTCCTGAGGTCGTCCGGGCGGTCGGGGCAGCAGGATCGAGGGCATGACCGAGGAAGCTGCCCAGTCCCCCCGTCCCGGGGCGGCACAGCCGGGTGGACCGCCGCCCGCCGCGACGCCCGCCGACGGGACCGCGTCCACCGCCTCCGGGGCGCCGCCGCCGGTGGCCGCGCCGGGCGCCGCCGGGTGGACGCCGCCGCCCGGCGCCGGGCCGGGCGTGGATCCGGGCGCCGGGCCGCAGCCGCCGTCCGGCGGCGTCGGCTTCACCTCCCGGTACGGGCTGGTCCGCCCCCGCGACGGCCGCTACCTGGCCGGCGTCTGCGCGGCGATCGGCCGGGCGACCAACACCGACCCGGTGCTCTGGCGGGTGCTCCTCGCCGTGCTCGGCTTCTTCGGCGGCATCGGCATCCTGGTCTATGTCACCGCCTGGCTGATCATCCCGGGCGAGGGGGACAGCGCCTCCCCCGTCGAGTCGATGCTCGGTCGGGGCCGGTCCAGCATGTCCCCGGTCACCGTGATCGTGCTCAGCATCCTGGTCGCGATCAGCTTCGGCTACATCGTCACCGACGCGTTCCGGGCGGTGCTGCTCGGCGCCACGATCCTGATCGGCGGGGCGCTGATGCTCAACCGGGACAACCGGGGCACCGGGGCCATGCCGGCCGGCCCGGTCCCGCCCGCACCGGCCGCCCCGCCCGGCCCGGTGCCGCCGGTCAGCTATCCCGCGCCGGCCGCGTACCAGGCCCCGCCGAGCGTCGCCGTGGCCCCCGGCGGAGCCCCGGCCCCGGCCGCGCCCGCGGGTGGCGTCCCGGTCACCGGCCAGCCGACCGCCGAGCTGCCCGCCTGGCCGCCGGCCGCCCCGCCCGCGCCGACCGCCCCGCCCGCGCCGGCCCCCGTCCCCGGGGGTACGCCGAGCGCCGGCTGGCCGCCGGCCGCGCCCACGTCCGGCTGGCCCGCCGCGACCTCGGGGGGCGCACCGGCCCGCCCCGCGCCCCTGCCGCCGGGCTACCGGCCCCCGTTCGCCCCGCACGGCCCGTACGCCGGCCAGGCGGGCATCCCGCCGCTGCCGCCACTGCCGCCGCGACCGCCGAAGCCGCCGAAGCGCCCACGTGAGCGCTCCCCGCTCGGCGCGGTGACCTTCTCGCTGATCTTCCTCGCCCTCGGCATGGTCGCCGTCGTCGACCTGCTGGACGTCTTCGACGTCGGGGCGTCGGCGTACTTCGCCGCCACCCTGGCCACCATCGGGCTCGGCCTGCTGGTCGGCACCTGGTTCGGGCGGGCCCGGTGGCTGATCGCGCTCGGCGTGGTGGCCGCCGCCGCCCTCGGGGTGGCCACCGTGGCCGAGTCCTACGACCGGGTCCGGGGCGTCGACGGCAACGTGACCTGGGCCCCCACCGACCACCGCGACCTCGCCGTCCGGTACGAGAACAGCTTCGGCGACGCGACCCTCGACCTGCGGGCGGTCGACTTCGACAAGAAGAACACCGAGATCACGGTCTCCGTCAACTTCGGCGAGTGCACCGTGGTGGTGCCGCCGAACGTCGACGTCACCACGGTGACCGACGTCAACGCCGGTGACGCGGTCGTCTTCGGCAAGCGCTCCGGCGGGCTGGACGGCCCGCTCCGGGAGACGACCGACCTGGGTGCCGACGGCGCCGGCGGCGGCACGCTGCGCCTCTACGTCCACGTGAACGCCGGCAACCTGGAGGTGATCCGGTGAAGGCCCACCGCACCGACATCGTGTCGTTCGCCTTCGGGCTGATCTTCGTCGGGCTCGCCGCGTGGTGGCTGCTCGCCAAGTTGCTCGGGCTCGCCCTGCCACCCGTCGGCTGGTTCCTGGCCGGCGCGCTGATCGTGATCGGCCTCCTGGGCCTGGTGGGCGCGCTGCGCTCCGGGCGCTCCGCCGCGACCGGAAAGGACGCGGCCCCCACCCCGGACGGCGTCGGGCCCACCTCCGCCCAGCCGGCCGCCGAAACCGCCGGTGACGAGCCGGACCGGCACACCGCCGACGTCGACCCGACCCGGTGGGACCTCGACCGGCCGGCCCCGGCCGACGAGCCGGCGGCATGGGGCACCGGGCGGTCCGACTGGGGCCAGCGGTCCGACTGGGGCGGGCCGTCCGAGTGGGAGGTGTCCGCGCCGATGTCGGGCACGCCAACGGCCGGCCCACGGACCGGGGACGACGCCGACGAGTCGCCCACCGAGGCGGTCACCGACGTCCGCCCCGACGCGGTCGAGGACCGGCCCGCCGACGAGGACGGCCGGCCCGGCCCGGTCGGCGGCGCGCCGTCCGGCGAGGAGCGCCCGCGCGGCTGACCACAGCGGTGCGGCCCGCCTCCGCAGCCGCCTATGCTGGCCGGTGAAGATCTCGCCTCCGCCGGCCGGACCGCGCCGACGTGGCCGCCGAGGCGGCCGGACCGCGCCGCCGTGGCGGTCCCGCCGCGATTCCCGTCTCTACCCCGTCAGGAGCCCGTCCGACATGACGCAGTCCCCCGCCGTGCGCCCCGCCGGCCGCTCCGGTCCGGTCCGCATCGGCGAGCGAGCCGCCCGTACCCTCGTCGCCGAGCTGGCCCGGATGAACGACCCGAAGGCCGCCCTGCTGGTCGGCGCGACGCCGGAGTCCGCGGTGCTGGCCGCGGCGATCGACGCGCTGCTGCCCGGCGACACCCTCACGCTGGTGCCCGCCGGGTCGACCAGCCCCGGTGCGCTGCGGGAGCACGTCACCGCCCAGGGTCGCTGGGTCGCCGACCGGGTCCGCGTGGTCGACACGCTCACCGAGGCCGAGCCCGCCACGGTGGTCATCGCCGGGGAGCCGTTCACCGGCACGGCCGACGAGACCCGCGGCGCCGTCGAGGGCCTGACGAAGTACCTCACCGACGGCGCGGTGCTGAGCGTGGCGACGACCGCCACGCCGGGGCGCACGGCGGGCGCGGCGGCGGAGCTGGACCGGCAGGGCGCGCTGTACGGCGTCGGCGCCGACCTGGTGCTGCGCAACAACCCGCCGCTGCGGGTGTACCGGCTCCGCTTCACCCCGGCCGACGCCGCCTCGGCGGCGTCGCTCGCCCCGGCGCACCGCCCGTCGAGCGTGCCGCTGACCCGCGGCATGCACATCGACTCCAACGGGGTGGCTGCCGCCGGCATCACGCTCGGCCTGGCCGCGCTGGCCCGGCTCGCCCGGCCGAAGTCGAAGCTCTGGCTGCTCCCCGCCCTGGCGGCCGCGCCGGTGGCCGCCTTCTTCCGGGACCCGGAGCGCGACGTGCCGGAGGACCCGTCGGCGGTGGTCGCCGCGGCCGACGGCCAGGTGCTGTCGGTCCAGCGGCTGCACGACGAGCGCTTCGGCGAGGGCGAGTGGCTGCGGGTCGCGGTCTTCCTCTCGGTGCTGGACGTGCACGTCAACCGCGCCCCGGTCGCCGGCAAGGTGGTCGACTACTTCGTCGCCGACGGCGGCTTCGCCAACGCGATGAAGCCGGCGGCGGAGCACAACGTCGCCGCGTACACGGTGCTGGACACCGCGCACGGCACGGTGGTCGTGGCGCAGCGCACCGGCCTGATCGCCCGACGGATCGTGCAGCGGGCGCCGATCGGCGCGCTGCTGGCCAGGGGCGAGCGGTTCGGGCTGATCCGGTTCGGCTCGCGCACCGACGTCTACCTGCCGGCCGACGCCGCCGAGCCGCTCGTCGGGCCCGGCGACAAGGTGGTCGGCGGCTCCACCGTCATCGCCCGCTGGCGCTGACGCGGCGGGCACGGGCAGACACGAAAGGGGCGCCGCGGGATCGCGGCGCCCCTTTCGGCGTACGTGGGGTCAGGCGGTGCGACGCTGGCGAAGCCAGAGCACCGGGCCGCTGACCAGGTAACCGACCACGATCAGGGCGAAGGTGAGCCGGATGTCGACCAGCGCGCCGATCACCGGGGCCAGCCACACCCACGGCGGCAGCTTGACCAGGCGGGCCAGCTTCGCGTACGGGAAGCTGGAGACCATGGCGAAGGCGAGCAGCGCCACGCCGGCGACCTGGACCGCGCCCGGCACCGGCAGCCCGATGGCGACGGTGAGGGCGAGGACGGCGGCCGCCATCGTGGTGGGCACGCCGCAGAAGAACCGGCCGTCCTTCGGCGAGACGTTGAACCGGGCGAGCCGGATGGCCGCGCACGCCGCGACGAGGGCGCACGCCACCGCCGCCGCCGCGGTGGACACCGACCCGGCCAGCGAGGCGTAGACCACCACGGGGGCGGCCAGGCCGAACGAGCACATGTCGGCCAGCGAGTCCATCTGCGCGCCGAACGGGCTGGCCACGCCGAACTTGCGGGCGAGCGCGCCGTCGAGGCCGTCGAACACCACGCAGGCGATCAGGCACAGCGCGGCGACCCGTACCTCGCCCTGCATGGCGAGGAAGATCGCCAGCATGCCGAGCATCAGGCTGCTGAGCGTGCAGGCGTTGACCAACGCGAACTTCATCCGGCGGGCGATTGTCCGCTCGCCGGGGAGCAGCGGGATCGCCATCGCCGGCTCGTCGACCGGGGGCGCCGGCGGGAGAGCGGGGCTGACCGGGGCGATCGACGCGACCTCGCCGCGCTCGAACCGGTTCAGACCGTAGCGGCGGCGGGGCCGGTCGGCGTACCGGTGCTCGGGCAGCGACAGGTCGGTGGCGCCGCGCAGGTCGCCGTCGCGGCGGCCCACCCGGACCAGTAGCACCTGCCGGGCGAACGTGCTGCTGCGGCGCAATGAGCCCGCCCAGCGACGCCCAGCGGGACGCGGACTGTCAGTGGTACGACGCCGGCGCCATGGGGCTCTCGGCACGTTTCCTCCATCACCGGATCGACTGACCGCCACGGGGGCGGGTGTCCGGCTGTCTCGTGCCGGACCTTTCCGGCCCGGCAGCCATTTTGCGGAGTACACCATCGCATAGGGGAACGGGGATTGGCGATAGCTGGCGGCGGTACTTATATCTCCCTTAAACCGCGCGAACCGCCTCTTATTCCCAACCCGGGCTCCATCGCCCGTTTCCTCCACCAACCCCACATCGAATGTACCGGACGCCCTCGCCACCGGCTCGGCGAGCGACCGCCGCCTACCCCGATGTCCGATTACGGACCGTCATCAATGTCACAGCCGGCCGGGCGCACCGGGTGCGGGCCGGCGGCCGTCGTCAGCGGGACGGGTGGTCGAGCGCCAGGGCGGCGATCTCGGTGAGCCGCAGCCCGGCGAGTTGGTCCGGGGTGAACCAGGCGGCCCGGGCGGTCGAGCCCCCGGCCAGCTCCGTCACCCGCGGCTCGGTCGGCGCGTCGACCGCCACCCGGTAGACCACCCGGATGCCGTGCCAGTCCAGCGGGCGCCCCTCCGGGCCCAGCGCGGCCGGGTTGTGCAGGTTGTCGACGCCGACCAGCTCGACCACCCGGCCGAGCTGACCGGACTCCTCGACCAGCTCGCGCAGCAGGGCGGCGACGGGCTGCTCCCCGTGGTCGGTGCCACCGCCGGGCAGGTGCCACCGGCCGGCCCCCGGGTAGCCGTCGGCGATCATGGCGAGCAGCACCCGCCCGGCCGGGTCGGTCACCAGCCCGTACGCCCCGAAGCGCTGCCGCCGGTCGGCCGACGGCGCACCCTCGGGGGGAAGCGCCCGGGGCAGGCCCGCCGGCAGGGGCGTGACGGGGAGGCCGAGCACCTCGGCGGTGAACGGCACCAGCGGCACCGCCGCCGCCTCGTCGGGGGCGAACCAGGCCAGCTCGTCGCTGCCGCCGGCCGGCTCCGGCCGCGGTTCGCCGCCACGCACGACGACGTCGAAGACGAGGCGGTCGGTGTGCACCGCGACCCCGGGGTCACGGAACGTGGCCACGTCGGCGAGCACGGCCCGGAGCCCGGTCACCTCCACGGCGAGGCCGGTCTCCTCGGCGAACTCACGGACCACGGCGTGCGCGGGATCCTCCGCGTGCTCCAGCCCGCCGCCGGGCAGCTGCCACACCCCGGGGAACGGGCACGAGGCCGAGCCCCGGGCCAGCAGCACCCGACCGTCGGCGCCCCGACACACCCCGTACGCCCCGACCCGCCGCCGTTCCTCCACCCGCCCGCACTCCCCCGCCCGCGCCGACCCGCTCCGTCGATCATGAGGTTAGCGGCACCGGAGTCGGCGTGCCGCCCGGTCAACCTCATGATCGACGGACGGGTGGGAGAAGGGGCGCGGGCCGGTCAGGCCAGGCGGGCGGCCTGGACGGCCTCGGCGGTGACCTCGGTCAGGCGGTCGGTGGGGAGGGCGCCCAGCTCCTCGCGGGCGAACCAGCGGGCCTCGCAGGTGGAGCCGCCCACGTCGGCGACGGTGGGCGGGGCCGGCTTGTCGACCACGACCCGGTAGAACGCGCGGACGCCGTGCCAGTCGATCGGGTAACCCTCCGGGCCCAGGGACGCGGCGTCCCGGTGGCTGGCCACGCCGAGCAGCTCGACGAGGCGGCCGGTCTGCCCGGTCTCCTCGACCAGTTCCCGGATCAGGGCCGCGCCGGGCTGCTCGCCGTAGTCCGTGCCGCCGCCCGGCAGGTGCCAGCAGCCCGCGCCCGGGTAGCCGTCGGAGACCCGGGTGAGCAGCACCCGCCCGGCCGGGTCGGTCACCACGGCGTACGCGGCGAAGCGCTGGGCCCGGTGCAGCCCGTCCGGACCGGGCACGGCGTAGAACGAGGGGAACTCGGGCGGCTCGTCCGGGACGATGTCGGCGGACGAGGCGGGCGCCCCGAGGGCACGCGCCGTGAACGACCGCAGCGGCAGCTCGCGGGCCTCCTCCGGGGTGAACCAGCGGGCCAGGTCCGTCGGCCGGTCGACCCGGTCGGTGAGGGTCCCGCCCCGGACGGAGACGTGGTAGATCAGGCGGTCGGTGTGGATGGTGATGCCCCGGTCCGGCAGCGCCCGCATGTCGGCCAGCACGTCGTGCAGGCCGTCGACGGTGACGGAGAGGCCGGTCTCGGCGGCGGTCTCGCGGACGACGGTGTGGTTCGGGTCCTCACCGTGATCGACCGCCCCGCCGGGCAGCGACCACGTGCCGGGAGTGCCGGAGCGCTCCGATGCGCGGACCAGCAACACTCGGCCGACCGAATCAGCACAAACTGCGTATGCCGCGATCCTGCGGAGCGGCTCCAGCATGGTGGTCACGGGGCCAAATTCTCCCCCGCCCGGGTTACCTGCATCGAAAAGAGTCAGATTCCTGACTCAAGGCTCGCGCCTCAGGGGCAGGTCAGGGTAAGGCTCCGGGCGGTCACCGAGGTCGGCCGGGTCGGCGGTGCGGATGGTGGAGGCATGACTTCCACCGCCTCATCCCAGCCCCCGTACAAGCAGCTACGCCGCCCCGTCACGGACCGGATGGTCGCCGGGGTGGCCAGCGGCCTCGGCCGCTACTTCGCCGTCGACCCCACGCTCGTCCGGGTGGTCTTCGCGGTCACCGGCCTGCTCACCGGCGGGCTCGCGCTGCTCGCGTACCCGATCATGTGGTTCCTGATGCCCGAGGAGCCGGCCGACGCCCCCGCCTGGCCGCACCCGGCGCAGGCCGCGCCACCCACGGTGGCGCAGCCGACCGTGGCGCAGCCCACGCCGCCGACCTACCCGCCGGCGGCGTGAGGCCGGGTCACTCCCACTCGATGGTGCCCGGCGGCTTGCTGGTGACGTCGAGCACCACCCGGTTGACCTCGGCGACCTCGTTGGTGATCCGGGTGGAGATCCGGGCGATCACCTCGTACGGCAGCCGGGACCAGTCGGCGGTCATCGCGTCCTCGCTGGAGACCGGCCGCAGCACCACGGGATGCCCGTAGCTGCGGCCGTCGCCCTGCACCCCGACGCTGCGCACGTCGGCCAGGAGCACCACCGGGAACTGCCAGACGCCCCGGTCCAGCCCGGCGGCGGTCAGCTCCTCGCGGGC
The DNA here is from genome assembly GCF_040679695.1 of Micromonospora sp. NPDC052213. Classification (NCBI taxonomy): domain Bacteria; kingdom Bacillati; phylum Actinomycetota; class Actinomycetes; order Micromonosporales; family Micromonosporaceae; genus Micromonospora; species Micromonospora sp. NPDC052213. The sequence continues at coordinate 11,160 of NZ_JBFAVI010000004.1, read as the reverse complement.
GATCAGGTCGGCCTGGCGGAGCAGGTCGAGACGCTCCCGGTCGACCGCGCCGATGATCCGGATCGCCAGGCCGGGGCCCGGGAACGGGTGCCGCCAGACCATCGCCTCCGGCAGGCCGAGCTGGAGACCGAGCGCCCGGACCTCGTCCTTGAACAGCGTGCGCAGCGGCTCGACCAGGCTGAACTTCAGGTCCTCCGGCAGGCCGCCGACGTTGTGGTGGCTCTTGATGTTGGCGGTGCCGGTGCCGCCGCCGGACTCGACCACGTCCGGGTAGAGGGTGCCCTGGACGAGGAACTCGACGTCGCCGTGGGCGGCGATCTCCCGCGCGGCGGCCTCGAAGACCCGGATGAACTCCCGGCCGATGATCTTGCGCTTCTGCTCCGGGTCGGTCACCCCGGCCAGCGCGCCCAGGAACCGGTCGGCGGCGTCGACCACCTTCAGCTTGATGCCGGTCGCGGCGACGTAGTCCTTCTCCACCTGCTCGGCCTCGCCCGCGCGCAGCAGGCCGTGGTCGACGAAGACGCAGGTGAGCTGGTCACCGACGGCCCGGTGCACCAGCGCGGCGGCGACGGCCGAGTCGACCCCGCCGCTCAGGCCGCAGATGACCTCCTTGTCGCCGACCTGCTCGCGGATCCGGGCGACCTGCTCGTCGATGATGTTCTCGGGCGTCCAGGTCGGCGCGATGCCGGCGATGTCGTAGAGGAAGCGGCGCAGCATCTCCTGGCCGTGCGCGGTGTGCCCGACCTCCGGGTGGAACTGCACGCCGGCCCGACGGCCGGCCACGTCCTCGAACGCGGCGACCGGCGCGCCCGCCGACTCGGCGGTCACCGCGAAGCCCGCCGGGGCCTCGGTGACGCAGTCGCCGTGGCTCATCCACACCGGCAGGTCGTCCGGCAGCTCGCGGAGCAGCACGCCGGCCTCCGGGCGGGCGCGCAGCGGGGTGCCGCCGTACTCGCGGTTGCCGGTGCGGGCCACCGTGCCGCCGAGGGCCTGGGCCATCGCCTGGAAGCCGTAGCAGATGCCGAAGACCGGCACCCCGGAGTCGAACATGCCGGCGTCGATCTGCGGGGCGTCCGGCGCGTAGACGCTGGACGGACCACCGGAGAGGATGATCGCGGCCGGGTCCTTCGCCAGCATCTCGGCGACGGGCATCGAGTGGGGCACGATCTCGGAGTAGACGTTGGCCTCGCGCACCCGGCGCGCGATGAGCTGGGCGTACTGGGCTCCGAAGTCCACCACGAGGACGGGGCGAGGCGTGCTCATGTGCAGAAAGCCTACCCACCGTCACGCCCGCGCCCACGACACCCCGGCACACGTCACCCCGCCGCGCGCGATCTTGCACTTTTCGCCCGGACATGCGGCCCGAAAGCCGCACAACGGGGGCCGAACACGCAAGATCGCGGGAGATCAGGGACGGAGGGCGCCGGGGGCGTGCGGGGGCACCGCCGGGTGGCGCGGGGGGACCGGGTCCATCCGGGCGTACGGAGAGCCAAGGGGCGGGCGGGGATCCTCCTCGCCCTTGTTGGGCCAGAAGGACATGGCGCGTTCCGCCTGGGCGGTGATGGTCAGCGACGGGTTCACCCCGAGGTTCGCCGAGACCGCCGCGCCGTCGACCACGTGCAGCCCCGGGTGGCCGAAGACCCGGTGCCACGGGTCGACCACGCCGTCGGCCGGGGTGGCGCCGATCACCGCCCCGCCGAGGATGTGCGCGGTCATCGGGATGTCGAACGGCTCGGTCAGCGCCCCGCCGGGCGTACCGCCGATCTCCTCGGCGAGCAGCCGGGCAGCCCGGTTGCCCGCGGGGATCCACGTCGGGTTGGGCACGCCGTGCCCCGGCCCGGAGACCAGGCGCCGCCCCCACGGGCCGCGCCGCAACCGGGTGGTCAGCGAGTTGTCCGCCGACTGCATGACCAGGGCGATCACCGTCCGCTCCGACCAGCCGCGCACCGACAGCAGCCGGGCCGCCGGGCCGGGCCGGCGCAGCAGCGTGCCCAGCCAGCGGCGCACCCGGTGCGGGCCTCCGTCGACCAGCAGCGACTGGAGCAGCCCCATCGCGTTGGAGCCCCGCCCGTAGCGGACCGGCTCGATGTGGGTCTGCGGGTCGGGGTGGAACGAGCTGGTGATCGCCACCCCCTCGGTGAAGTCGAGCCCGTCGGCGCGGGCCCGCCGGCGGGGCACCGAGGCGCCGAGGATCGCCTCCGAGTTGGTCCGGGTCAGCTCGCCGAGGCGGGGCGAGAGCGCGGGCAGCGCCCCCTCGGCCCGCATCGCGTGCAGCAGCCGCTGCGTGCCGAGGGCGCCGGCCGCGAAGACGACCTGGTCGGCGTGGACCACCTGCCGCCGGGCGCGCGGCCAGGCCCCGGTGCGCACGGTGTGCACCGCGTACCCGCCGCCGTCGGCCGGGCGCACGGCGGTCACCGTGGTCAACGGGTGCACCCGGGCGCCGAGCCGCTCGGCCAGCCACAGGTAGTTCTTGACCAGGGTGTTCTTCGCGCCGTACCGGCAGCCCGTCATGCACGCGCCGCAGTGCGTGCAGCCGGTGCGCTCCGGGCCGGCGCCGCCGAAGTAGGGGTCGGCGACCCGCTGACCGGGCCGACCGATGTGCACGCCGACCGGGGTGGCGTGGAAGGTGTGCCCGACCCCCATCCGCTCGGCCACCGCCCGCATCGCCCGGTCCGCGGGAGTGACGACGGGGTACGCGGTGACGCCGAGCATCCGCTTCGCCTGGTCGTAGTGGCGGGCCAGCTCGTCGCGCCAGTCGGTGATGCCCCGCCACTGCGGGTCGGCGTAGAAGGCGTCCAGCGGCTCGTAGAGGGTGTTCGCGTAGACCAGCGAGCCGCCGCCCACCCCGGCCCCGGAGAGCACCAGCACCCCGCCGCCGGCCTTCCGGTCGGCCGCCCGCAGCAGGGTGATCCGCTGGAGGCCGTAGCAGCCGAGGCGGGGCGCCCAGAGGAAGCGGCGCAGCCGCCAGGAGGTCTGCGGGAACTCGTCGTCGGCGAAGCGGCGCCCGGCCTCCAGCACACCGACCGCATAGCCCTTCTCGGCCAGCCGGAGCGCGGTGACGCTGCCGCCGAAGCCGGACCCGATGACGACCACGTCGTACCGCATGAACGCATCATTACCGCTGGGTAGCCATCGCGCCAGCACGGGTTTCCGCGCGATCATGCTCCGGTCCGTCGATCCGGGGACGCCCACCCGAACCCGGGCCCGGAGTCCGAACGTTGTCTCACACGGGGGTGTCGCATGGCTCAGGGGACAGGGGCACAGCGCCCGAGGTGGGTGCTGGGGCTCGCCGCCCTCGCGGCGGCGGTGCTGGTGGCCGCCGGCGTGCTGGTGGTCACCCGCCTCGTCGGCGACGACGGGTCGCGGCGGATCGGCCCGACCGCCGCCACGCCGACCGCGAGCGCCACGCCGACCGCGGATCCCACCCCGAGCCCCACGGCGCCGCCGGGCGCCGGCATCACCGGCCCGCTCAACCTCCTGCTGGTCGGGGTGGACACCCGGGTCAGCGTGCCCGGCTGGGAGCCGCACGGCGACGCCGTGCTGGTGGTCCACGTGCCGAAGGGGCTCGACCGGGCGTACCTCTTCTCCCTCCCCCGCGACCTGCTGGTCGACATCCCGGCCTTTCCGAAGGCCGACTACGGCGGCGGGAAGACCAAGCTCACCCACGCGATGAGTTACGGCAGCCGGGTGCCGGGCAAGCCCAAGGAGCCGAGCACCGAGCAGGGCTACGAGCTGCTGCGCAGCACGGTCAGCGGCTACACCGGGCTGCGCTTCGACGCCGGCGCGGTGCTCACCTTCAACGGCTTCGACAAGCTGGTGGACGAGCTGGGCGGGGTGGACCTCTACGTCGACCAGCGGGTGGTCTCGCTGCACCGCCGCCCCGACGGCCGGCACCGGGAGCCCGCCCCGGGCGGCGGCGGCTACGTCGGGCCGCAGATGGTCTACGAGAAGGGCGAGCGGCACCTCACCGGCTGGCAGGCGCTGGACTACGCCCGGCAGCGCTACATCACCGGCGGCGACTACGCCCGGCAGCGCCACCAGCAGCAGCTGGTCAAGGCGCTGGTGACCAAGATCCTCGACGAGGACCTGGCGCGGCAGCCGGAGCGCGTCCAGCAGGTGGTGGACGCGCTCGGCGACATGCTGGTCTACGTGGGCGGGCCGCGGATCGTGGACGTCGCGTACGCCCTCGGCGGGCTGTCGCCGGACCGGTTCGTGCTGGTCGGCCTGCCCGGCGAGGGGGTGGGCCAGGGCAGCGCCTACCGGGGCGAGCAGCTCAAGCCGACCGGCCGGACGTTCCTCACCGAACTGCGCGCCGGCCGGGCGGACGCGTACCTCGCCGCCCACCCGGAGCTACGCGTCAAGGGCTGACCGCCGTCACAGCGGCTCGGGCCGGGCGGGGCGCTCGGTGCCGCGCAGCCAGTCGTCGAAGAGGTCGTCGAGCTTCTTGCCCGAGACCCGCTCGGCCAGCGCGACGAACTCGGCCGTGGTGGCGTTGGCGTCCCGCTTCTGCGCCGCCCACGTCCGCAGGATCTCGAAGAACGCCTTGTCGCCGACGGCCACCCGCAGCGCGTGCACGGTCATCCCGCCGCGCTGGTAGACCGACTCGCTGAACAGGTTCGCCACCCCCGGATCGCCGGGCGGCGTCCGCCAGACCTGGCCGGACGAGCCGGCGTACCGGTCGTCGAACGCCTGCTGGGCGGTGCGCCCGCCGTCGTGCTCGGCCCAGAGCCACTCGGCGTACGTGGCGAGCCCCTCGTTGAGCCAGATGTCCTGCCACCTCGCCAGCGACACGCTGTTGCCGAACCACTGGTGGGCCAGCTCGTGCGCGACCACCCCGGTGTTCTCGCCGCCGCGGAAGAAGCCCGCCGAGTAGACCGGGCGGCTCTGCGTCTCCAGGGCGTACCGGATCCGGGCGTCGGAGATCACCACGCCGCCGTACGCCCCGAACGGGTACGGCCCGAAGACGCTCTCCAGGTAGTCGGCCACCTCGACCGTGTCGGCGATCGACCGGTCCGCCGCACCCTCCGGCAGGTCGGTGGTGACCGCGTGGAACACCGGCCGTCCCTTGTGCTCGCCCTCCGTGATCCGGAACTTTCCGATCACGACGGTGCTGAGGTAGCTCGCCATCGGGCTGCGCTCGGCCCACTTCCAGGTGGTCCAGTCGCCAGCCGTGCTCTTCCCCGCCGGCACGCCGTTGCTGACCGCCGTCAGTCCCTTCGGAACGGTGATCTCGAAGTCGTAGGTGGCCTTGTCCGAGGGGTGGTCGTTGACCGGGAACCAGGTGCTCGCCGACTCGGGCTGGCCGAGCGCGATGGCACCGTCGCCGGTGTGCAGGAAGCCCGCGACGCCGAGCATCTCGTTGCGCAGCGGCTCCGGCTCGCCCTCGTACGTGATCTCGGCGACGAAGCCGTTGCCCGCGATCAGGCCGCTGGCCGGCGTGACCACCAGCTCGTCGTCCTTGCGGCTGTGCTTCGCCGGGGCGCCGTCCACCGTCACCGACCGCACGGTCAGCCCGGCCAGGTCCAGGTTGAACGCCGACAGGTCCTTCGTCGCCGCCGCCTGGAGCGTGGTGGTGCCGGTGAGCCGGTCCTGCTCCGGGTGGTAGCGGACCTTGACCGTGTAGCGGCTGACGTCGTACCCGCCGTTGCCGTAGGTCGGGAAGTACTCGTCGCCGACGCCGGCCGCACCGGGCTTGAACTGGCGGGCCGCGCTCGGCGACGCGGCGTCCGTGGCCAGGGCCGGGGCCGGATCGTCGGCCGACCCGCACCCGGTCAACCCGAGCGCCCCGGTCAGCAGCAGGCCGGTGCCCGCGCGCAGAACCCGCCGCGACAGCGTCATCGCCTCGTCCCTTCCCCTGTGCCGCCGGCTGCCCCGCCGGCGACCCGGTGCCGGACCCGCGCCCGGCAGTCCGGCGGCAGCCTACCGAGCGGCCCTGGGAGCCGCGTCAGGGCAGGGCGGGGGCGGAGGCGCCGACGAGCCAGGCGTCGAAGAGCTGGCGCAGGGCCTTCCCGGAGACCCGTTCGGCCAGGGCGACCAGGTCCTCGGTGGTGGCGTTGCCGCCCCGCCGCTCGGCCGTCCAGGTGTGCAGGATGCGGAAGAACACGTCGTCACCGACCGTGCGGCGCAGCGCGTGCACGGTGAGCGCCCCGCGCTTGTAGACGGCCGTGCCGAACAGCCCCGACCGTCCGGGGTCGACGACCGGGCGGGACCAGTCGGTGGCGGCGTACTCCAGTTCGAAGGTGCGCTGCGCGGTGCGACCGCCGTCGTGCTCCTCCCACAGCCACTCCGCGTAGCTGGCGAAGCCCTCGTTGAGCCAGATGTCGCCCCACCGGGTCAGCGTCACGCTGTTGCCGAACCACTGGTGGGCCAGTTCGTGTGCGACCACCCCGGGGTTGGGGCGGCCGTTGCGGAAGAAGCCGGGCCCGTAGACCGGCCGGGACTGGGTCTCGAGCGCGTAGCCGACCCGGTCGTCGGTGACCACGACCCCGCCGTAGGCGTCGAACGGGTACGGCCCGAACCGGCTGGACAGGAAGTCGGCGATCTCGCCGGTGCGGGCGAGCGAGGCGGCCTCCGGGCCGGTGGCCGGCAGGCGCGCCGGCACGGCGGTGACCATCGGCTTGCCGGCGTGCGTGCCGGTCTCCACCCGGTAGGCGCCGATCACGAGGGTGGTAAGGTAGCTGGCCATCGGTGCCCGCTCGGCCCACCGCCAGGTGGTCCAGCCGTCGGCGCTCGTCCTCTCCCCGGGCACCCCGTTGCTCAGCGCGGCCAGCCCGTCCGGAACGGTCACCTCGATGTCGTACGTGGCCTTGTCCGACGGGTGGTCGTTGACCGGGAACCAGGTGGCCGCCGACCAGGGCTGCCCGAGCGCGATCGCGCCGTCGGCGGTGTGCAGGAACCCGCCGCTGCCGAGCTGCCCGTCGGCCTTCGCGGTCGGCACGCCCGAGTAGTCCACCTCGACCGCGAACTGCCGTCCCCGCGGCAGCCCGTGGCGCGGGGTGACCACCAGCTCGTCGCCGTCGCGCCGGTGCTCGGCGCGGGCGCCGTCCGTCGTGACCGCGGTGACGTCGAGGCCGGCGAGGTCGAGGGTGAACCGGGACAGCCCGTGCACCGCAGTCGCCACGACCTTCGCCCGCCCGGTCAACCGGTCGGTCGCCGGGTCGTAGCGGACCGTCAGGCGGTAGTGCGAGACGTCGTACCCGCCGTTGCCGGCGCCCGGCACGTACGGGTCGGCGAGGTCGACGTCGCCCGGGCGCAGACCGTCGCGCCCGCCCCGCCGGTCGGGGGCGTCGGTGGTGCAGGCGACCAGCAGCGCGAGCGCCGCCACGGCGACGAGCGTCGGGCGGATCCGGTCACGAGTACGACGCACCGGCCGAGCCTATCGGCGCGACCGGTGCGTGCGGTGCTTCTTGGTGCGGTCAGCGGTCGAGGACCAGGCCGACCTTCTGGAACTCCTTGAGGTCGCGGTAGCCGCACTTGGCCATCGCCCGGCGCAGCCCGCCGAAGAGGTTGAGCTGGCCGTCCGGCTCGTCGGCCGGGCCGAAGAGCAGCTGCTCCATCGACCCCAGCGGCTCGCCGGCCACCTCGAACGCGCCCCGGGGCAGGGACGGGTGGCTGGCGGCGGAGTGCCACCAGGCGCCGCCGGCCGGCGCCTCCGCGCAGAGCGACAGCGGCTCGCCGAGCATCACCGCGTCCGCGCCGCAGCCGAGGGCCTTCGCGATGTCGCCCGAGGTCTGGATGTCGCCGTCGGCGATCAGGTGCACGTACCGGCCGCCGGTCTCGTCGAGGTAGTCGCGGCGGGCCGCGGCGGCGTCGGCGATCGCGGTCGCCATCGGCACCCGGATGCCGAGCACGGAGTCCGTGGTCGACCAGTCGTCGCCGCCGATGCCGACGATCACACCGGCCGCGCCGGTGCGCATCAGGTGCAGCGCCGTCTTGTAGTCGGTGCAGCCGCCGACGATGACCGGGAGGTCCAGGTCGGCGATGAACTCCTTGAGGTTCAGCGGCTCCTCGGTGGTGGAGACGTGCTCGGCCGAGACGATGGTGCCCTGGATGACCAGGATGTCGACGCCGGCGTCGAGGATCACCGGGGCCAGCGCCAGGGTGTGCTGCGGGCTGACCCGCACGGCCACCGTCCCGCCGCCGGCGCGCAGCTCACGGACCCGCTCGGCGATCAGGTCGGGGCGGATCGGCTCCGCGTACACCTCCTGGAGCCGCTTGGTGGCGCGGGCGTCCTCGCCGAGCGCGGACAGCTCCTCCAGGACCTTCGTCGGGTTCTCGTAGCGGGTCCACAGGCCCTCGACGTTGAGCACGCCGAGACCGCCGAGCTGGCCGAGCCGGACGGCGGACGCCGGGCTCATCGTCGCGTCGGAGGGGTGCCCGACGCAGGGGATGCCGAACTGGTACGCGTCGAGCTGCCAGGCGGTGGAGACGTCGTCGACGTCCCGCGTCCGGCGGCTCGGCACGATGGCGATGTCGTCCAGGTGGTAGCCGCGCTGCGCGGTCTTGCCCAGCCCGATCTCGACCACGTCACGCATGGGGGACTCCAGTTGTCACAGGGGGGATGGTCAGCGGGAGTGGTAGTTGGGCGCCTCGACCGTCATCTGGATGTCGTGCGGGTGGCTCTCCTTGAGCCCGGCCGCCGTGATCCGGATGAGCTGACCGCGGCGGTGCAGCTCGGGGATGCTCTCCGCGCCGACGTATCCCATCGCGGCGCGCAGCCCGCCGATGAGCTGGTGGGCGACGGCGGACAGCGGGCCGCGGTAGGGCACCTGGCCCTCGACGCCCTCGGGGACCAGCTTGTCCTCGGCGAGCACGTCCTGCTGGAAGTAGCGGTCCTTCGAGTAGGACTTGGCCTGGCCGCGGGACTGCATCGCGCCGAGCGAGCCCATGCCCCGGTACGCCTTGTACTGCTTGCCGTTGATGAAGATCAGCTCGCCGGGGCTCTCCTCGCAGCCGGCCAGCAGGCTGCCGAGCATCACCGTGTCGGCGCCCGCGACCAGCGCCTTGGCGATGTCGCCCGAGTACTGGATGCCGCCGTCGCCGATCACGGGGACGCCGGCCGGCCGCGCGGCGCGGGCCGCCTCCATGATCGCGGTGATCTGCGGTACGCCGACCCCGGCGACGATCCGGGTGGTGCAGATGGCACCCGGGCCGACCCCGACCTTCACGCCGTCGGCGCCCGCGTCGACCAGCGCCTTCGCGCCGGCGTACGTGGCCACGTTGCCGCCGACGATGTCGATCGTGACGTCCTTCTTGAGCTGGCGGACCATGTCCAGCACCGCCCGCTGGTGGCCGTGCGCGGTGTCCACGATCAGCACGTCGACGCCCGCGTCGACCAGCGCCCGGGCCCGCTTGTACGCGTCGTCGCCCACCCCGATGGCGGCGGCGACCCGCAGCCGGCCGGCGTCGTCCTTGGTGGCGTTCGGGTACTGCTCGCTCTTGGTGAAGTCCTTGACCGTGATCAGCCCGCGCAGCCGGCCCGACTCGTCGACGATCGGCAGCTTCTCGACCTTGTGCTGGCGCAGCAGGCCTAGGGCGTCGTCCTTGCTCACCCCGACCGGGGCGGTGACCAGCGGGGTGCGGGTCATGATCTCGCGGACGGGGGTGGCCGGGTCGGAGACGAAGCGCATGTCGCGGTTGGTGACGATGCCGACCAACTGGCCCTCGCCGTCCACCACCGGCACGCCCGAGATGCGGTAGCGCCCGCAGAGCGCGTCGACGTCCCGCAGGGTGTCGTTGGGGCTGGCGGTCACCGGGTTGGTGATCATGCCGGACTCGGAGCGCTTGACCAGGTCGACCTGGAGGGCCTGGTCCTCCAGGGAGAGGTTGCGGTGCAGCACGCCGATGCCGCCCTGGCGGGCCATCGCGATCGCCATCCGCGCCTCGGTCACCGTGTCCATCGCGCTGGAGAGCAGCGGGACGCTCAGGTTGATGTTGCGGGTCAGCTTCGTCACCGTGTTGACCCGGCTGGGCACCACGTCCGACTCGCCCGGCTGGAGCAGCACGTCGTCGAAGGTCAGGCCGAGCGGGACCACCCGGGCCGAGCCGGCGGGCAACTCCGGCAGGTGGCCACCCAGCTCGCCGCTGTCGGCGGCGGTCGGCAGATCGGTGCTGGGCGAAATTTCCACTATTGCTCCCCTGAGCTGCTCGGACGGGCTTCAGCGAGGTGGCGCGGGCGGGCGCCGGCGCACGCCGGGTGACTGCGCGTCGTCCCATCGTACCCACTGACCTGCGCCGCCCCCGGCGGTGGCGGCGCAGGTCACCGAGGGCCCGGGGGCGGACGCGGCCCCCGCGTTGGGTCTACGGTGAGGGGGTGCACGACGAGCCCATCGACCCCTTCAACGGCGACCCGGCCGATCCGGCCGCCGGTCTGCACGATCCGGGCGACGACGCCCCGCTCGACCCGCTGACCGACGTCGAACGGCAGGACGTGCTGGAAGACCTCGCCGACCTGGAGATCTACCAGGCGCTGCTGGCGCCGATCGGGGTGCGCGGGCTGGTCATCGAGTGCGAGGACTGCCGGGAGCCGCACTACTTCGACTGGGACCTGCTCCGGGGCAACCTGCGTCACCTGCTCAGCTCCGGGCGGCCCCGGGTGCACGAGCCGGCCTACGACCCCGACCCGGACCACTACGTCACCTGGGACTACGCCCGGGGCTACGCGGACGGCGTGCACGACACCCTGACCGAGGGTTCGGACGAGGAGCCCGGCACGGAGAGCTGAGGCACGGCCGCCGCCGCGGGGGCACAGGCCGTCGGGCACACCCCGACAGCTCACCGCCCCGGCGTTCCTGGCTCAGGCCACCAGCCCGGCACGGAAACCGGCGGCCACGGCGTGCGCGCGGTCCCGGGCGCCGAGCTTGCGGAACAGCCGGCGGGCGTGGGTCTTCACCGTGTCCTCCGAGACGAACAGTTCCCGGCCGATCTCGGCGTTGCTCTTGCCCTCCGCCATGCCGAGCAGCACCTGGAGTTCGCGCTCGGTCAGCCCGATCTGGGACCGGCCGCCGCGCGCGCCGGACGCGCCCCGCTGCCCGGCGGGCACCGCCTCCGTCGGCTCACCGGCCGGGTCGGCCGGCTCGGCGGGGTCGTCGCCGCGTTGCGCCGGCACCACGGTCGGCGCGCCGCCCGCGCCGTCGGCGGACGGGGTCGACCAGGCGGGGC